>JAUVUL010000045.1 GCA_030600975.1 Candidatus Aegiribacteria sp. | reverse complement strand
GCCTATTTCATATCTCTTCAATAAAGATTTAGTCTGTTTTATTCTACTTAGTGAAGACAAGTAGAATAAAACAGACTAAATCTTTATTGAAGAGATATGAAATAGGCTGTAATGCCTTCCTTGATTGTGGGAAATGGTCTTGATTTCATACTTCCGGCTGGATTTTACTCTTAACCCTTGACATATTCATTTCATCGACTGAAACTAATTGTTTACTGATTTTTGAAGGGAGAACAATGATCCTCTTCCCGGGTATCTCACCGAAGGTCATGCTGCGGGTGCTGTTCCCCTTCATTTTCAGTACAATCGCAATAGCTGCTGTCTTTGCAGCATATATTCACTTTACTGACGAAATGTACTCAGAAGTAATACGGCTGGAACAGGAACAGGCTATCCAGACCGCAAAGAGTATTACCAGCATTTCCATGAATGATACCATGTCCTTCATAATGTTCAACCGTCGTCAGTCTTATGGATTTGTTTATCTGGATTTGAAACCCGAATTTCTGGGATCCTTCAACCTGAGCGAATGCATGATCTTATACTCGATTCACGGTGATACTCTAGAGAGTGTTTACTTCGAGGAAGATTCTCTGGCGGAAAGCGCCATAAGAAGCGGTTTGCCTGCAATGCGATATGTGGAAAGGGGCAAGGAAAAAAGTCTTATCATTTTCTATCCTGTTGTTGATTCATCCCGGAATACTTCGATTTCCAGAATGGTATTTGAAAACGTTCATGGAAATGCAATTCTGAACAGCAAGTATAATATCTATATCATTTCAGCTGCAGCGATAATACTGCTGATCCTGCCTGGCCTGTTCTTGAAACTGGCTGACCTTCGAAGACAGATCGAGAAGAACGGTTTCTATCAGACCAACGACGCTGTGAAAACTGCCGGTATTGTGGAAATCATGACAATTGACGAGTGTCCCTCAACGTTTCTCGACGGGTTTGAATTTCCAGCGTTATTCCGGCTGGATATCAGTGGCGCAGTTCTTTACGTGAATAATTCCGCAGAAAAACTGATCGATATTTCGAAGAACGATATCAGGGGTGCTAAATTTCACGAGCTACCCTGTTTTACACGGGAGGATCAGGATCTGATCGAATACCCGGAGCATGAAGAACCGTTTGAACTTATTCTTGGTATTATCGATAGTTCAGGCAGTTCGAGGAAAGCCGTTTTCAGAATCGAGATGCTCGGTAAGACGGGATACGCCATATCAGTTAAAGATATCGGGAATAAGCTGCCGGGAACAGAAGAATCCGAAATTTATTCGCAGGTGCATGAAGTATCCGCAGGAGGCCTGTCTGACAGCGATATCCAACGTATCAGATCATATCTCGAAGAGGGCAGGATGAAGTTTCATGGGGATCAATTATTCCTTGATCAACTCAACAGGATATCTGACGTTCTTTCAGGAGGGGATAAGTATCACGAAACACATGACCAGGTTCAGGTTAAAACCATCGAGATCTTCTCGGAACTTGATGCCATATCCACAGCCCTGAATGATGTTCTTCCGGAGAGGGTTTCAATAGGGTTGGATGTTCCTGGTTTTCTGCCACAGGTTGAATGCTCAAGGGCAGATTTCACTCAGATAGTCAAGAATATGGTTTTCTATTCTCTTGAATCTACCAGTGGGTCGGTAAGGATAAATCTCGGTGCCAGGGATGTACCTTCACCCGTATCTGATTCGATCTTCTCTGCAAACTGTGATAGAACTGTTTCGAGATCAGTATCCATAAGCTTTACTGATGGAACCAGAATACCCGTAGTACTGAAGGAGGCTCTGCTCGACCCCGAGACAGATCTGTCGGGCATACAGAGGGACTACGGTTCTCACATTTCATCGGTTGCGGGGGTGCTTTCAAGGCTTGACTGTCACCCTGTGTTCACGGAAGGATCTACAGGTACTACGTTGAATATCCTGTTTCGGACCAGTGAAGACTATCTTTTCGATATAACCCATGCGGAATCACCCCACAGAATCAACCTGAGCAGTATGAAACTGGCGATATGCGATGCATCACGGGCTGTCAGGGAGAGCGTGTCCGATGTTCTTACGATGTATGGTATGAATGTTGTCACTGCTGCTGATCTGGAAGAAATAAAGAAAATGATGACTGGATCAGAAACGAATTATTTACTGCTGGACCATTCCGTTATCGATGAATCAATGGAAGAGACTGTCTCAGACGTAAGGAAAACATTTCCCGATATCGAGATTATTATTAGTACAGGCTTTTATGTTAACAGTGATTCCGTGCCTGAATTCCCTGGACCCAGAGTCAGCATTCTTAGAAAACCCTATTCCACGGATGAATTGCTTAACATTATCGAAATGTCTGTCTCGCCTGGATCAGTTCTTGAAAACGCGATGAATAAAGCCACCGGGAGGAACGAATGATTTTCGAAAGTTGGATCGTGAAACTGCTTCTGTCGGCTTTTCTGGGATCCCTTATCGGCCTTGAGAGGGAGTACCATGGAAGACCCGCAGGATTACGGACCCACATGCTGGTATCCATCGGAGCAGCTATGATCACTATCAGCGGTCTGGCAATCGGCGGAGGTAATCCCAACCCCGGTGCAGAGGTCAGCAGGATAGTCGCTGGTGTGGTCACCGGGATTGGATTCCTGGGAGCTGGAGCTATCATCAGAACAAGCGATTTTGTAAGGGGACTTACTACTGCAGCGTGTATTTGGTTTGTCGCTGCCCTGGGAGTGACTATCGGACTGGGCGAGTATCTTCTGGCATTATCATCAACGGGTGTTGCCCTGCTTGTGCTTATCCTGTTGCCATTTCTCGAAAATCACCTTGCTGATCTGAAGTATCGCGATGTAATAATACTGGGTGAGAACATGGAACCGGAACAACTCGTTGAAATCTGCTCCAGTATTCTTAAAAAGTACAACATAGGCATTCATGACATTGAAATCGAAATTGAAAGAGACGGGAACTCCATAAGTCTTCTTTACCACCTGAGGATAAGAAAACTGGAGGATAAGCTGGGGCTTCTGAACGCTCTTTCAGATGCAAAGGGTGTCATCAAAGTTCAGTGGCACAGGTCGCGGTGAATATTTGCGGATCAGATCCTGACGCTGGCTGGTTTCAACTCCTTGGGAACAGCGGCATCGCGGCCATATGGAAGAGGTCCTTGCACGCTTTTCTGACCTTTTCCTTGATTTCCGGACTGCAGCATACGGTAAGGTAATTACTGTTTGGATGGGCTTTAGAAAGGTATTCAGCAAAGGGTGGATCCACCTTATTGAGCGGCAGAATGCTTCCAGACCGGTCAAGATACTTGATGTCGAGTTTCGAAAATCTCTCCTCCGATACTTTAACGACTTCCAGAGGCATATCCACGAGTATGTATCCAGGTGTAACTCCGGCTGTTTCAGACAGCTTCAATGCAAGATCATTGATCCTTTCGGCAGGTGTTTCGCCTGATCTGCCGATTGTGTCAAGAAAGGAAACATCACTTTCGTTAAGTGTTGCAGCATCTATCCGGAAAACCTGTGAAAACAGCTTCTGTCTGTATTTCACTCGCCAGGTCATATCCCTTACCCAGGAATCGTTCGATCTCTCTGCAAGAAAACTCAGTATTTCATCATCGGTCATGATGTGGAAATCATCGATCTCCTTCAATTCAATGATGCTTTTTCTGGCAGCCGCAAGAAGCATCATATCTACAATTCTTGTTTTCTTGTGCAGATAGACACTTGAATACATCTGCATCCTTGCGAAGAGAAAATCGCGAATAGCTTCGTGACCCTTGATGAGAAATACTATTTCATTATCCACAACCCTCATTGTTGATATTATCCTGTCCAGCTCAATATGCCCAAAGGCTACTCCCGTGAAATAGAAATCCCTCTGAAGGTAATCCAGCATATCCGCATCGACCTCGCCGAAAATCATCTGCTGAAGGTAACGGGGTCCGCTGTAACTGCTGCTAATCAGGTCGGCTACATCCGAGGGATTCACACCATATGACTTGAGTATCTCCGGGATCCTTCCCGACCCTTTGATGTTCATAGTCGTGTTACCCCTGACCATGTCGGCTACCAGATCCATATGATCAACGCCATTCATCTCTATGTAGAGCGGTTCCAGTGTATGAGACCAGGGTGTATGTCCAATATCATGAAGCATGCCGGCGGCCTGCAGGAGATTACGGATATCGATCTTCTCCGAATCCGGCATTCCCTGCATTTTTTCAAGGATGTGCATGCATATAGTGTCCGCAAGGTAAGAAACGCCAAGCGCATGGGAGAGACGCATTCCGTGAGCACCGGGGTAACTCTGAAATGTTGTACCCAGCTGGTGTATAAAACTGAGCCTCTGGACTTCCACAGTCTGAATCAGTTCCTCCTGGAGCCTTGAAAGGCGGATATTTCCATGTACAGGATCTCGAATGTACATTACCTTAGGTTCTATCTGATTTTTCATTAATGCCTGTATCTCCGTTCGGCCTAATGCGCGTACTAACCTGATTCCGATTCAGCTTTCTCGATCTCGGTTATAGATCTCATTTCATATGCAGCATGCATATATTTACTGAATTTCCGTGCTTAAGTAAATACAGATAGTATTGCATGGTGTGTAGCAGAGAGTAATATTCAGACTTCAGGAGGATATCACATATGGACATAGTTGATCTTCATATTCACAGTACCGCTTCTGATGGCACCAGGCCTCCACGTGAACTGGTGGCAATGGCAAGCGAAAAATCCCTTTCAGTGATTTCGATAACTGATCACGATACACTTGATGGAATTCCTGAAGGTGCTGATACTGCAGTGAAACTTGAGATGGAATTCATACCTGGAGTTGAGTTGAGCGTTGATCTTGAGGAGAGGGACCTTACTGCTCACCTTCTGGGCTATTTTCCGGGTGTTGATATCCCACTTCTTATAAGTGGATCACACTCCCTCGGGAAGGCTCTTGCTTACGTCCAGGGAGGCCGCTCCCGAAGGAACCCGAGAATACTTGAGAAACTGGCAGATAATGGTGTATATATCGAAATGGAAACAGTGCAGCTTATCGCCGGAGGTGATGTTGTTGGAAGGCCGCATATCGCCGAGGCGATGATGAATGCCAGATATGTAGGTAGTATGAACGAGGCTTTCAGCAGGTTCCTCGCAAAGGGAAAGCCTGCATACGTTGAAAGGGATAGGCTTTCCGTTTTCAGGGCTATTGAGATCATTGTAGAATCAGGCGGATTGCCTGTAATGGCCCATCCAGGATATATTGAGATGGACTCCGAAACACTGAGGGGTCTGTTTGAAAGAATGAAGGGATATGGTTTGGTGGGAATCGAAGTCTACTATCCATCACATACCGCTTCAATGATTACAAGGCTTAAGACATTAGCGCGGGAATTCCAGCTTGTTCTTACAGGCGGAACCGACTATCATGGCAGGAGTAATGAAGCTTCTCCCCTTGGAGGAACAAAAGATGGATTTCATGTTGAACAAGAAGATGTTAAGGATTTCATAACCCTTTGCAGAAGTCGTAGCAGGAGGTAGAACAAGTGGCGAAACTTAGCGAACTGGTTGATAGGATAGACACTGAAGCCAAAGAGGGTAACAGGAAGAAAGCACTGCTGATGATTGACAAGCTTCTTGAAAAAGTACCGGACAACAGGCAGCTTCTTTCCCGCAAGGAGAAGTACGAAAAAGAGTACGGCTACGAAAAGCGGATAATCGCTCTTGAGGATAAGTACGGTATAGCATCTGAATAATGAAGGTTCTTGCAGCATTCTTAATGTGCTTTCTTCTTTCCTGCGGTACTGTATCGCAGGAATCCATGCTCAGGCAGAGTGAGCTTTACGCAAGCAGGATCGCTTTCGGCTGGGAAAAACTTGGTAGCTTTCAACTCAGAGGAAATGCCAGACTTCAGGGAAGTAATCTCGTTGCCAGGGGTCCTTTTGTGCTTTGGGGTAACGCTGAAGAAGGTCTGTTAAGAGGAGATTTCTACGGCCCTGACGGCAGGCCGGTCGTTTCAATCAAAGGAGATTCAACCGGTGTTCTGATCTATATGCCCCAGGACGAATATGCCTCCTTCATGCCAGGAGGCCTCTGCGTGGGTGGTGGAACCCTCCCCGTTATCGATCTTGTTCATCTTCTCAGAACTGGCTACCCCCTCGTAATGGAAGCGTGGGAGATAACAGGCAGCGCATCAGTGTCGGGAGAAAGAATACAGTGGATATTTTGCGTATGCGATACAGTAGACCGTATGATTCTTTCAATGGAAAACGGGGCTATCTTCCCCTCTGAATGTGAGTGGAAAACTGGAGAATTCACGATCAGAGCCTCTTCACCGCACGATGAATACAACTCCTGGCCATGGAGTTGGAGTACCCGAATTAATAACAGTGCAGTAGATCTTGAGTTAACAGATATTAATTGCTCCGTAGTACCCTGGGAGGGTATATGGGAAATGACAGTTCCAATCCTTATAGATACAGTTGACTCTGCTCCGTTTTGGCAACCTGAACTGCAACCTGATCGGAGATGATGCTTACATATTCTCCCAAACCTGTTAACTATAAGTTATCTTATATATATTACAGCAGCTTGAGTCGGGAGTTGACGCAAGCCTGTATGTTTACTATTCAACCAGTTAATATTCAGTTTACGGGAGGGTGAATGGCAATCTTCGGAGCATTGGGCAATTTTTTCGGAAGAAGGCCCGGTACACTACTGTCAAATTCAATGGCCATAGACCTGGGAACCGCAAATACACTCATATATATCCAGGGTAAGGGAATTGTACTTGAACAGCCCAGTGTTGTGGCAATCGAACGTGAAAGTAATGAGCTTGTAGCTGTAGGGTACGATGCAAAGGTAATGCTTGGACGTACTGGAATGGCTCTCCAGGCTATTAAACCACTCAAGGATGGTGTGATTACCAATGCCACGGCTACAACAGCCATGTTGAGAGAATTCTTCAGTATGGCAAAAACCCGTAAAATATCAATGAGACCCAGGATACTCGTATGCGTACCCAGCGGCATTACAGAGGTTGAGATATCAGCCGTAAGAACAGCACTGGAAAGAGCAGGCGCAAGGGAGGTTCTTCTGGTGTCAGAGCCCCTCGCTTCAGCCATAGGTGTAGGAATTCCCGTTGAAGGCGCCGCCGGGAACATGATTGTCGATATCGGCGGTGGAACAACGGAAGTTGCTGTAATCAGCCTGTCCGCAATCGTGGCTAACAACTCCATAAGGATCGGCGGTGATGAGATAGATGAGGCACTATCGTTGTATCTCAAGAAACAGTACAGCCTCCTTATAGGTGAGCGGACCGCTGAACTGGTCAAGATACGGATGGGTACTGTGCTTGAGGATGATAACGAAGAGTACGAAGTCAGCGGACTTGACTTTGTAAACGGAATCCCCGAAACCTATTTGATTAATTCCATGGATATCAGAAACGCGCTCAAGGAAGTAATCGGAACGATAGTAGATGCCGTAAGGCATGGTCTTGAGAGAACTCCTCCCGAACTAGCAAGCGATATCGTAGAACGTGGAATTGTACTGACAGGCGGAGGTGCTCTTCTGAGAGGACTGGACAGACTTCTGATGAGTGAGACCGGGCTACCGATCAGAGTCGCGGATAATCCGCTTTCCTGTACTGTGCTGGGTGCCGGCCTGATCCTAAAAGATATCTACCGGTACCGAAACCTTCTCATTCAGTAGCAGAATGATTACTTCAGGAAAAAAGGGTACCAGTCGGAGTTATGGAAAGAACGAAAAATTCGTTCTTTTCATTTCCATTTCATTGATTCTACTGATATTAGGCCCCGCTCTTCTTGGCGGGCTGGGCAGCTGGCTTGGAGCAAGGTTCAGAGATGCTGTCTTCAGCGGGACAAATTCGCCTACCGAGGATAAACTCAGAAACGATATCATGCAGCTGATGCTTGAGAATTCAATTCTCAGGGAGGAAGCGGTTAAGGCTGAGCAGTACAGAACTCTGCTCGGTATTACCAGGACGGATAACAGGGACGCTATCCCTGCCAGGGTTCTTTACCGTTCCGAAGGGCTGGTAATCGGTACAATAGTTATTGACCAGGGCAGAAGAGACGGCATCAGAGAGAACTCCGTCTGTATCTCCTCCGAAGGCCTTGTGGGCGTTGTATGTTATGTGTGGGAAGCTACGAGTGAAATCCTTCCCATTACCAATCCTTCCGTAAATGTAAGCTGCGTAACCTGGCCATCGGGGGCTTACGGAATCCTGCAGTCAACGTCCAGTGGTGAGCTTAATCTTGTTCATGTTGATCTGACCAGTGAAGTGGAGCCGGGTGATCAGGTTCTCACTTCAAGATACGGCGGTGTTTTTCCCGATGGACTTCTGGCCGGGAGGGTAACGGGTATCTCCACGGGTGAGGCGGGACTCGCGCTGAAGTTC
>JAUVUL010000221.1 GCA_030600975.1 Candidatus Aegiribacteria sp. | reverse complement strand
TTCGGGAGGGATGAGGTTCGGATCAGCGGATATTTCCAAGATCGAATATGAACACACATCTGATTCCACTGTAATCACCGAGCATGACCTGTCCTGGAGTGAGAATCAGGTCTGCTGGCATGGCGGTATCAGGGCTGAATTCAGTTTAGGTAACGCTGGACTTACAATTACATCCCCCACTGATCACTATCCGACAAGGGCGGCGATTGGAGTTATGATACTCGCTGAACACCTGAAGAACTCGAAGATCGGACTCGAGTGTGAAATCATTTCATTCGGGGAAGATGCAGAATACACCGGACGGCTGATGATAGAAAACCCCACTGCATCCTTCCTGAACTCCCTTTTTGGAGTCTCATTTACTGATGGCCCACACTGCAATAACACAAGAATTGGTTTTTCCATGGGAATGGAAATGAGTTTTGATACTGTAAGAACTCAATTGGGATTTTACCACAGGAACAGGTCAAGAAGAAGTCGGCCCGATAACGATCAGTACTATCAATATTTCGATGATTCGACAACACTATTCAGCGTTATTGTATTCTACTTGCTCTAACCAGTATCGCTCTGCAAATAGGAAACCGTATCGGCTTCAGGAATTCCAGATCCGGCAGCTGAGTTTTTTCATATGGTTATTTTCCGGAAAAACACCAATACTTCTCTCCTGCGCGGCCGTAATGTGCTCCTGCCAGAAGGAGGGCAATAATGGTCATTACAATTCGGAGAATATTCATGATAACTTTCTTAACTGACTATTCGAAAAGGATATCCGTCCCCGTATATTCCGATAGCACGGGTGCAAAACCGTTAAGTCGAGCTACAATTTCACTTCTTTCGGGCAGAAGATCCTCTGAATAGGCGAATTCAGTGGCTACGGAATCAAACTGGTTCAGCAGGTCTTCCTGCATATCGTATCCCGCTATCTGATCGTAGAGCCATACCAGCCCGGATGTCTTAGTGTAGATCTCCACGGTACTGAGATCAGGTGACATGTCCAGCATCTCTACACCGGGAAGATGAACGATAATGCTGTTAAGATTCTGTTCCAGGGAATCCTCGGTCAGTCTATCCAGGTCCAATCCGTATATGTACGTAACCTTCATTATTAACAGACCTTCCCTGTTCCCGAGAAGAAGGCTGTTCTCATCGATATCGGTATATATGTAGGTCGTTATCTTGTCAGTCGCCAGGAAGAACAGGCTTTCGGACCTGAGAACCTGCAGGACGGACGTGGCCGTTCTGGAGAAGCCGAAGATGTTGCTCAAGTCCAGGATGTTCATGGCTGACAGGAATATTGCCAGAATCATCAGAAAGAGAAGAAAAACAGTCAGACCTAATAGTTTTTTCATATTAGGTTCTCAGCACTGGACAAAACGTAGTATCAGAACTACTAAAGCAACAGCGGCAATTGCGAGTAATATCTTTCTCATATAAACCTTCCTTTGCATTGGTTCTCACTGTTTGAGTATCGAATCATAATGATATTATGTCAAGCTCATTTTCTCCTGGATGTTACACCATACCGGTTGTTGCTGAACAGGGAATGAAAACACAACTCTGACCTTCTTCAAGAAAACATTCCACATTTATCTTACTGTCCAGACAAGCGCAGTTCGGCTATACTTCCAGGGTGTCCAATCGAACAGGAGCAGTTTGAAGTATTTTCGTGGTCTCGGATCGCTTTTCATCACTCTTATGGAACTTCTTTCTCATATGATAATTACTGATCCGGCCGCACGCAGGCAGACCGCGGGAGATCGAACTGCTTAACGTAATTCCCCGCCATATTCAGAAGCTCTTTCTTGAGGGCAGGACAGACGACTGCATAACCAGCTGCATCCTTCTGCTTGACATCACCGGCTTTACATCAATGACCGAGGAACTCATGACCCACGGAAAGGCAGGTGCTGAGGTTCTATCGAGTATCCTGGGGAGGATCTTTTCCAGAGCTGTGAGGGAGATCTACGGCAGGGGAGGCATGATAGCGCAGTTCGAAGGGGATGCGGTCTTAGCGGTATTTCCGCTGGATCGACCTCAGGATGCGCTGGATGCGGCTGAATCGCTGGACCTTTATTTCAAGAAGAACCTTCATCACAGAACCAGATTCGGTGATTGGGAGGTTTCGGCAAGGCTGGCTCTTGCCGCAGGACCCATTGAGTGGGGGATCATCGGGAAGAAAAGGTTGATCCATTACGTAAATGGTGACCCGATTACAAGAGTCGCTTCACTTTTATCAACTGGAAGCCCGGCAAGCCTGCTTATCGATGACAATTTTCCGGTCATTGATGAAGGCAGCATGAAGGCTGCAATTACCGATTCAGAAAATACATACAGGGTAATCTTCGATAACACTTGCAGGATAAGGAAGAGTGTAGCGGAACGTTTCCTGCCTAATCTCATACTCTCCAGCAGTCTCACCGGTGAATTCCGTGATATAACCACCGTTTTCGTAGCCTTGCGTCAATCCACGGTGGAGAAGATGCACAGCTCTATCCGGAGTATTCTGGGAAAGGCAGCCTACTATGGAGGGTATGTAAGTGGACTTTACTTCACATCAGGAGAACCGGCGATTACAATCCTGTTCGGTGCGCCTGTATCATGGGAGAACAACGAGTCCAGAGGATGTCGACTTGCCTGTGATCTGAAAAAATCAATAGGTAAACACATGAGGTGCGGGATAGTCTCAGGCACGGTTTACGCAGGGATGACAGGCAATTCAAGAAGATGCACCTATACTGTTTTCGGTGATACGATCAATACGTCAGCAAGGCTGGTATTCAAGGCCAGATGGGGAGATGTCCTGGTATCGGAAGAAACATCAGACAAAATTAAGACGGAGTTCGCCTGGGGCCAAAGAACCAGCTGTTTGTTGAGGGGTAAAAGAGAGGACACCGTGATCCACGATCTTCTTCACTGCCAGGATTCGGGTGCCAGACGGATATACCGTGGAGACATGCTGGGACGCTCCTCCGAACTTCGTTTCATTCGAAGACGGATGTATGCTCTGAAACATGGAGCTTTCGCCGGTGTAACCACCATATACGGCGAGGCGGGTATCGGTAAATCAAGGCTTATTCATGAAGCGGCACTGGAGTATGATGAATCATCTCAGACCTTCGTTCTGCGATGTGACGATATACTGAGAACAAGTCTCAATCCTTTCGAATACTTCTTCAGGGATTACTTCAGGCAGTCAAGTTCCAGTTCCACAGAGGATAATAGAAGATCATTCGAAGACAGTCTGGAATCTCTGGCAGTAAGGCTTGAATCATGCGGATCCAAATATGTGCTTTACATGGCGGAGAATCTGCGCATGTCTCAATCGATGATAGGTTCTGTACTGGGGCACTTCCGGGAAGGCTCAACCTTCGAACAACTTGATCCCGGGGAGAGATTCGAGAATATAGCAATTGCCACAGGAACTTTGATAGGAGTGCTGTCGTCTATCCAGCCTCTTATCCTTGTCATAGAGGATCTTCAGTGGATGGACGATGATTCAAAGAGGCTGCTTGACATCATCTCGGGTGAGCTTGCGAAGTATCCGGTGGCGTTACTTATCTCCAGCAGATACAGGGATGACGGTTCAAAACCGGAGACCGGAATAGAACACAGAGTGGATTACACATCCATTGATCTTAAACCTGTCGATGAAGAAGCTTCCCGATCCATTGTATCCGCACATTTTTCCCATGATCCAGAATCTGATCTCCTCGCTTTCATTCATGAAAGAACCCAGGGAAATCCCTTCTATATTGATCAGTTCTGCGTTTACCTGAAGAATTCAGGATTTGTGGAGCGCAGTAAAAAGAGCTGGAGGCTTGTATCGCGAAACCAGGAAGTTCCATCGGGTATCCTGTCAATACTGGTTGCCAGAATGGACAGGCTGCACAACAGCCTTAAGAAGCTGGTGCAGACTGCTTCGGTTCTGGGTCAGGAGTTCGACCTGAATGTGCTCTCTGAGATCACCGAAGGAAAGAACACGGATTCTCTGCTGTGGCAGGGCGTCAGCGAACAGCTCTGGACCAGAACGAAGGAAACCACATATGCTTTCAACCATGCTCTGTACAGAGACGCAGCATACGGCATGCTGCTTGAGCGGGAATTGAAGAAACTGCACGCGAAGGCGGCAGATGTGATATTGAGCATGAATGCCGATGACCCCGACAAGGTGGCCGGTAAGATAGCATTTCATATGGAGAGCTCCGGAAAACACTCGGAGGCCTCCGAATGGGGATATAAGGCTCTCCTTCAGGCGATTGAGAGCACCAGGCTTCATGATTGCCTGCAATGGACCGAAAAACTTCAGTCCACGCTTATGAAGAACAGTACACAGGGCAGTAGACCACACCTGCTACGTGAAGTTCTGTTCAGAAGGAATAATGTCCTGTCCGAGCTGGGCAGACACAGGGAACAGGGGGAAAATCTGGAGTTGCTCAAAAAGATATATGAGGAAGAATGCTGGGAAGACATGTTGGGCCATGTGCTTACTATTGAAGCACATTACTGCAGCAGTACTGGAAGGGTAGATGAAGCCTTCTCCCTTTACGAGAAGGGCCTGGAAGCTGCCGAGATGCAGGACAAACTAGAAAGTCAGGCGAT
>JAUVUL010000363.1 GCA_030600975.1 Candidatus Aegiribacteria sp. | reverse complement strand
GTAAAAGCCCCGGTAAGTTCAATATTGATCGTTTCAGGTACTTTGAACCAGGTTCTACCGGTTATCCAGATACCGGCTGCCTCGGTTCTGTCGATACCGGTCGCGAAGCAGTTAAATGCACCATAAGTGCAGGTATGACTATCGCTTCCAACAACAATTGACCCGGGCTTTACCAGCCCCATCTCGGGCATAACCTGGTGACAAACGCCGGCTCCAATATCGAAAAAATTGGTTATATCCTGTTCCCTTACGAATTCCCTTACCTTCTTGTGACCAGCGGCGTGCTTGCTGGAAGCGGCCGGAATAACGTGATCAAGTACAATGGCTATCCTTCCGGGATACCTGACCCTGCCCCCCGGAACAGTGGATTCGAATTTGCCTATTATCGCCGAACTGTTATCGTGAGTTAGAATGTAGTCAGGTTCGACAAATATTATTTCACCCTCCCTGACCTTCTTCCCGGCAGCCCGGCTAAGGACTTTAATCGCAAAAGTTTCTCCAATTTGCAGAGCCTTTCCTCAAGAATATTCCTGTTTCTGTGATCGATTCACTATAGTACGAATTATACACTCGGTTCCTGGAGTAGTAACCCCGAACAAAAAAGAACACACGAAGGGCTTCTATGAGATCTGTTACGGGAAGAAAAAACATATCGGAAATGTGTGCCGACCTTCTGCAGGATGAGTCAAACCTGTCAGGCGCGTGGTGTGAAGCCGCTGCCTGGCCTGAAAACACCGATGAAGCTGAGGAATATATCAGAGAATGTTCCAGGAGTGGAATTCCATTAACGGTTTCGGGCGGGTTAACCGGTATAGCGGGGGGAGCCCTGCCGGAGGGAGGTTCAGTGATATCAGCATCAGCGCTGAAGGATATCAGACTTCTGGGCAACGGCAACATAACAGCCGGTGCAGGTGTAACAATAGAAGAACTCAATTCCTTTGTGTCTGCGAATATGGACGGTTTTTATCCTCCAGATCCTACAGAGGAAACGGCTACTGTAGGAGGCACCATCGCCACCGATGCTTCGGGAGCGGACACTTTTCTGTACGGATCGACAAGAAAATGGGTGGAAGGATTGCAGATAATACTCCCCGGCGGAAGGCTGTTTACGATAAAGAGGGGCCAATACAAGTTCGAGAACCGCACCTGCACCCACCCCCTTCTAGGAACACTTCAACTACCGCTCCTCAGAAGAGAACAGCCACCGAAGAATGCCGCAGGATACCATATTCGAGAAGGCATGGACCTGATAGATCTGTTCATCGGTTCTGAGGGAACACTCGGGTTTATTTCCGAAGCTGAGTTGAAACTGGCGCCTGAGCCTCAGTACGTTATCGATCTTGCAGTATTCCCCGAAAATACAGGATCATTCTGGGAGCTTTACGGTTCACTGCTGAATACTGAGGAACATCTTCGGATACGAGCTCTGGAAATGATGGACGACAGGTGTATGGATTTCCTGAGATCCCATCCCGGTGAGTTTCCACTTCCTCCCGCGAATGCCGTCTTTTGCCTGCTTCTGAGAGCTGAAGCCGACAATGATGAGCATCTTGAGGAAATTCTCGTGACTCTGGATGAGATGCTGATTGCATCGAATTCAAACCCGGAAACTGCCTGGGGTGGTTTTGAACCCTCCGAAAGAAAGAGAATCAAGGATTTCAGACACGCGCTGCCTGAAGCTGTCAATCACTGCATCTCGGAGGTAAGGAGGAAGTATCCCTCAATTCATAAATTCGGTTCCGACGGTGCTGTAGGACCATCCAGACTTGAAGAATACTACAATCGAACCCGAAGTATTCTGGAGGATAGAGGACTGCCCTTCGTTATCTTCGGCCATGCCGGAGATGGACACATCCATGCCAATGCGATGCCGGAGGATCCGCGCCAGATGCTTCTGGCCGACTCCGCCATGAGGGAAATAGCGGCAGCTGCCGTGGAAATGGGCGGCACGGTATCCGCCGAACATGGACTGGGAAAACTGAAGCTCGACTATCTCAAGCTGATGTATTCGGAGGATGAGATCAGAGGGATGGAAGCCATCAGAAGTATTATCGACCCTGACCACCTCTTTGGTTAGAGCCTTACGGAGCCAGGCTCAGACTTTATTCCTCCATTCAGATTGTAGCTTCTTATCGAGTGTAGTGATTCCATTCCCCTTGACTCCATCTCACCTTCATGCTAAACTGAATCTACAGGCATGAATACAGCAACATCATAATAATAAGCGGCTAAGATCAGTTATGCAGCTGAAGACCAGCACAGTGGAGAATTAAATAGGGACGGAGGCATTTTATTCTTATTACGTGAATAATATGTACTTATTTCCTATGATTTAGTCATATTATTTCATGTTTACAAATAAATTACCTCCGTCCCTATTTATCAGGAGTCAGCACAATGAATGAAGCAATCAAAAAAGCAGTTTATGTATTGATAGTGTTGTTCATTCCTAACATCCTCTCAGGGGGTTTTGTCAGGCAATTCGACTGGTCGGGAGGCACTGGAGTTACCGGTCCTGTAACATACTGGGGAAATACCTTTTCCAGCCAGACTCATGCTTCATGGACGTCCATTCCCGGCAAGCTGCTTTTCGGCATAGCCAAAGTTAGTCACACGATCAATGCCGGCATGGGCGGGTGTCATTATGTGTTTCCGGCGGACATGGACGGTGACGGTGATGTGGATGTTCTGGCGCAGTCTACGGATAATTATGATGTAGCCTGGTTTGAGAACGACGGCAGCGGAGGCAGCTGGGATATTCACACGATCAGCAACAATTATCCTACACCCAGGTGTGCCTACCCCGGTGACCTTGATGGTGACGGTGATATGGATGTATTGGGAGCTAATAGCTCTTCCT
>JAUVUL010000120.1 GCA_030600975.1 Candidatus Aegiribacteria sp. | reverse complement strand
AGGAAGAGCTATTAGCTCCCAATACATCCATATCACCGTCACCATCAAGGTCACCGGGGTAGGCACACCTGGGTGTAGGATAATTGTTGCTGATCGTGTGAATATCCCAGCTGCCTCCGCTGCCGTCGTTCTCAAACCAGGTTACATCATAATTATGAGTAGACTGCGCCAGGACATCCACATCACCGTCACCGTCCATGTCCGCCGGAAACACATAATGGCACCCGCCCATGCCTGAGTTAATCGTGTGGCTGATGGTGGAGATATCCAGAAGGAGCGTACCCGGAATGGACGTCCATGAAGCATGAGTCTGGCTGGAAAAGTAGACTCCCCAATCAGTAACGGGACCGGTTACACCTGTACCGCCTGACCAGCTGTGCTGAGTTTCATAACCCGCCAGGATAATGCCGGCGATGAACAATACAGCCAATGGAAGAAGCAGTATTCTTATAAAATGCCTCATGGTGCTGACTCCTCAAGCCTGACCAGTTAAATAGGGACGGAGGCTATTTATTCCATAAACGTGAATAATATGTATCTAACGTCAATGTTATGGTCATATTATTTCATGATCACAAATAAAAAGCCTCCGTCCCTATTTAATTTATGCAGATCTTTAGCTTCGTACTCGATCTTAACCACTTATTCTGATGATGCTGTATTTATGCCTGTAAGTTCAGTTTAGCATAAAGGTGAGGTGGTGTCAAGGGAGATGTTCCTGTAATTCTGGCATCGATTCTGACTGGATATTTCCGGAAAATGATTCGGATGGAGTATGTATTGATGTTATAAATGAATAAGCTGCTAAAAGCAGGTTAGATACTAAGTCCAGTCGATTCAAGCCATTTTCTTCGTTGAATCTCCGAAGCGATAACAGCCGCTATACTCGATACATTGATACATTTCCTTATTCCAGATTGTGGAAAACAGATGCTGATATCAGCCATCCCGGCAATATCAGGATTCAGTCCATCCGCTTCATTACCCAGCATGAACGCGCTTGAAAGCTCGAAACGCGCTTCCCAGACAGGAACGGCATCGCTTGAATTCTCTACGGCCACAAGCATTCGACCGCTATCTTTTGCCCATATTGCAGCATCCAGAGCTCTACTGAAATATCTCCACGGAACAACAGCATATGTTCCCCTTGATGTATGACTGAGCTTCCGGTTCCCCGGTCTGCAGCATATACCTGTCAGGAACACCGCGGCAGGCCATACCGCTTCCGCTGTCCTGAAAACGGATCCTACATTGAATGCACTTCGCAGGTTATCCAGTAAAAACAAAGGCATACCACTTGAACTGCAGAGGGATTCTGAGTAAACTGAAGGCACAATGGTTTTAAACAAAACACTCTTCCTGTTCACGGTTCTTTTTCTGGCAGGATATTATACACCTTCTCAGTGCTTCTCTCAAATATGGGTCGTCGCGATTCCCGCCGGGATAGTCCTCGTTGCCGCTGGTCTTCGAAGAACCGGCATTGTTGTTCTCTGTTCGGCCTCATTTCTTGCAGGTGCATACCTTTATGATTTCCGCAACGAGGTCAGCCCTGACACAATACATATGGGGGGCGTATGGTCCTGCAGAGTTGAAACGACTACAACAGCTGGAGCAATTCTTGCTAACGATGCGTGGAACACCGTCTGGGCATCCGACAGACAGCTTGCGCAATCTGTCAGAAGGGGGGATTCAGTAATAATAATAGGCTCAATAAACGAAGGATTCATGGAAAGTTACACATTCTACCCGATTCCCTCATCCCTGCTGCAGGATCGTATCCGGAAAGCTGTCAGCTTAAGTTTATCCGGAAGAATTGCATCTCGCGAAACAAGTTCACTTGCATCAGCACTTCTTGTGGGAGAGAGGGGGCAGGTGTCCCAGTCGGTACGCCGGACTTTCAGGGATACAGGTACTTCTCATCTACTGGCTCTCTCGGGACTGCATGTAGGGATTCTTTCGGGTGTAATGCTGATCATATTTCGAAAGCTGTTCGGAAAAGGGTGGATTTCGATACTTGCAGTTATTCTAACAACTTTCATTTACGTTTTCGTATCGGGCGCTAGGGCGTCTACACTAAGGGCAGGGCTTATGCTTCTGCTTGTACTTGTAGTATGGTATTCATCAGGTAGAAGGCCTGATCTTCTCTTTGTATGGTCAGTTGCGGTGATAATACTCACTGCTGTATCTCTGGGTGATGTTCTCAATGATACGGGAGCACAGATGTCATTCGGCGCAGTCCTGAGCCTGATAATTCTTGGAAGGAAGTTCCGCTGCAAGGCAGGCTGGATACTTTCAATAGCGTATGCGGGTCTGGTAGTCAGTACTGCCCTGGCTCCGCTGGTTTCGTTCAGGTACGGCAGCCTCAGCCCTGTGGCCCCTGTTGCGACTGTCATCTCGGTCCCCTTCATGCTTGCAACCATGATCACCGGATTCCTGACACTTCTGTGGCCGTTCGCATCGGCAGCATCAGTATTATCTGAATGGGTCGTATTCATCTGGCTTGCTGCTCTGGAAATTCTGGAATCAGGCAGGATCGTTTTTCAGAAATGGATGTTCTGGCTGTGGCCCCTCTGCCTTGTTGCTCTATGGTTGTTCTCCAGAAGGAGAGGTTTCCTGCGGAGGTTCAGATGAGAATCCTGCTTCCATCGGCTCGGTTCGAGTAGTTTCCTCAAGTATTTCAAAGACTATCTGGATATTTCCCTTATTGTCCATGGCATCTTCCATGGTATCAAGGCCTGTTGCCTGTATGATCCCGCCAAGGGGAAGTGACAGTATGAGCGTATCACCTGGAAGCATTCCAAAGGCTTCCCGGTACCCACCATGTGTCTTCAATATCAGGATAACAAGACCATCGTATCCACTGAGAGCATCTCCCTTTGAAACGGCCCTGTATATCCCGGGAGCCATCTGAATACTTCTGGCCCGCTCAAGGATACAAAGATGATAGGCGGCGGAAACGGTTACCGAAGGAACAACATCAGGTATTACAGGAAGGAACCTGACCGTATCCGAAACGGTGGGAGTTGTTATGATTATCGAGACAGAATCCTCAAGGCCCGCGTAAGGCTGCCATGTCACGCTTCTACCCATGGCAACGATATCACCGGATTCTATGAATGTTCCGTGAGAACACTCCCAAACGGCCTGGTTGCCATCGGGAAGGATTGTCGAGAAAGTTGTGGTCCTGCCGCCTTCAAGATTCATGGAGGCAACTATATGAAGGGGATTCTGTTCCTGTCCGTTGCACTGTGAAGCAAGCCAGATCACAAAAACAGCAGCCGGCAGCGCGAATGGAAGGATCAGGCTGAGGTACTTCAAGTATTTCTTTCTACGTCTGTTTTTCATCATATAGGAAATATGATTATAATTTCTTCTTACAGGAACCCTTGAATTCATAATCCAGCTTTATTCGCTGTATCATTTGAAAGGCAGCCCCATGAATACAGAATCAGCGGTTACGGGCATTCTCCTGGAACTCCTCAGGACCAGAAGTGTTTCCGGCCATACAGAGGAAGCCATGAGAATCATCGAAGAACGATTCAAAGAACTCGGACTGGAGACGGCGGTAACCAGAAAGGGAAGCCTTCTTGCTACGCTAAAGGGAAGAAGTGATGAAGGTATTGTACTCGCAGCTCATATGGATACTCTGGGCGGCATGGTAAGCGGAATTGAAAAAGTAGATGGGAAAATTACCCTGCGATCCGTCGGCTCCTTTACAATGTCCAGCATTGAGGGAGAATACTGCTGGATTGAAACGTGGGATGGAAAGCTTTTCGGTGGAACCATTCTGTTTGACAGTACATCCGTTCATGCACATGGAATTGAAGACGCATCGGTAAAGCGCAAGAAAAAGAATATGTATGTAAGGCTTGATGAGGAGGTGTCTAAAGGGGAAGATGTAAGGAAATTGGGAATATCCGTCGGGAATTACATTCATTTCGATCCCAGACCGGTCCTGACGGAATCCGGGTTCATTAAATCAAGACACATTGATGACAAGGCCGGCGTGGCCGTTCTTATCCAGGTTGCCGGTGAACTTGTTTCCAATGCAATAATTCCTTCGTATACGCTTCATTTCCTGATAACCGGATACGAGGAAGTAGGTCATGGCGCCGCGGGTTTCCTTCCAGAAAACCTAAGGGAGTTTATTGCCGTCGATATGGGTGTTGCCGGACCAGGACGGGAATCCTCAGAAGATAAGGTAACTATCTGCGCTGCAGACAGCACCGGGCCATTCAATTATCTACTGACAAAGGAACTGATAGAAGTGGCGAAGGCTGAATCCATTCCGTACGCGGTCGATACGTTCCCGCACTACGGATCTGATGCAGCGGTAGCGCTTAAGGCGGGTCTTGATGTCAGGCATGGCCTTATAGGCCCTGGAGTCGATTCCTCGCATGCGATGGAAAGAACGCATGAGAAAGCTCTCAGGACGACCATTGATCTGATAAAGGCGTACGTTAGCAGATAATCAGTGGGATCCACAAGATCATCGGATTCCAGTCAGCAATTTCTTGAGAGGAAAGTAAATGTCAGAAAGGAAAACTAACCGGTCTCTCATATTCCTGTGTCTTCTGTTTGTATCGGGAACCCTGTTTGCTTTCGTGTACGAAGTAGGTCCCGGGATGCCTTATGTGAACATAGGTGATGTCCCACTGGAAAATCTTGATCCGGGAGACACAGTTCGCATTCACTACAGGGCGGAGCCATACTGCGAAAAGTGGGTCATCGCCAGATCGGGTACCGCTTCTGAGAATATCGTTTTCCAGGGAGTACCGGGTCCCGGAGGTGAACTACCGGTCATTGACGGACGAGATGCGATTACAAGACTGGAGCTGGATTACTGGTCTGAGGGAAGGGGAGTCATCAATCTCGGTGGGTCAAGTATCCCGAACCAGGATCCTGATTATCTGGTGATCGAGAACCTGGAGATAAGAAGTGGACGGTCTCCATTCAGCTTTACGGATGACAGTGGTCAGCCGGGAGATTACTCTGACAATGCCGCTTCGATATATGTGGTTTCGGGCGAGCATATAACGATCAGGAATTGCATTCTTCACGACTGCGGAAACGGCTTCTTCGCTTCACACCAGTCGGGCAGTATAACAATTGAATGTTGCCATATATATGATAACGGGATCGAGGGCAGCATCTATCATCACAACAACTATACTGAATCACACGGAATCATCTTTCAATACAACCACTTCGGACCACTAAGAGACGGATGCATCGGAAACAACCTGAAAGATCGCTCCTGCGGTACAGTAATCAGATACAACTGGATAGAATACGGCAACAGGCAGCTGGACCTCGTGGACTCATCTTATCCGGATATTTACAATGATCCATCATATCCGGAAACATTCGTCTACGGTAATATCCTCATCGAGCAGTACAACGAAGGAAACGGTCAGATATGTCATTACGGCGGAGACGGTTCGAATCCTGACTACTACAGGAAGGGAACCCTTTATTTCTATAACAACACAGTAGTATCCAACCGCAGCGGGAATACGACTCTTTTCAGATTATCCACGAATGATGAATACGCGGATACAAGAAACAATATCGTGTATGTGACAGACAGCGGAAACAGACTGGCGCTGCTGGACGTCAATGGTATCCTGAACATAAGAAACAACTGGTTCAAGACCGGCTGGGTTGAAACGCATCAGAGCGGATTTCAGGGAACAGTTATCAATTCAGGCGGGATGGTTACGGGTGACCTTCCCGGATTCAACAATCCGACATCGGAGGATTTCCACCTTGCAGGGAATTCAGAATGTATAAATGCGGGAACATTTCTTCATTCGGATGTTCTTCCCGATCACAACGTGCTGGCTCAATACGTAAAGCATTGCCAGTATGAAGCGAGACCGAACGACGGTTTTCTTGACATAGGGGCTTATGAGTATCAGAGTACCGGAATTGCCGAAAGATTCGGATCCAGCACCACGCATACGCTGAATGTGTACAGAGACGGGGACTATATCGTATTCAGCAGCCTGGAGGCCGGATCAAGAATTGAATTATTCGATATTACGGGCAGACTCCTGCACAGCTCAGGCGAAACAGGGGGTGACGAGTATCGGTGGAATACGAACAGTGTTCCGAATGGGATATACCTGTTCCTGCTGAACGCCGGTGAGGCAATGAATGGCAGATTCATTGTCATGAGATGAATCAATGCCATTAGACCCGGACTCATCACAGGTACTCGTTGCGAAGCGCT
>JAUVUL010000096.1 GCA_030600975.1 Candidatus Aegiribacteria sp. | reverse complement strand
TTTCAATTATCTGGAGCATCGACCGGACCGAGATCATGGGAGGAGCAGGTATATGGAGGGGATATCCACCGGATGGTTCAAGACAGAGATACGATTATGGTCTTGGGGGAATAACCTTCCGCACCGGTTACAGGGTGCAGCAGGGCTGGAACGGAATCGAGATTCAGCTGGAGGCAAGGTCCGGCAATAGAGCCGGGCAGGATTCTTCTGGTATTCTGACCATGGCGGAATTGATAATCGATGGAAACGTTTACAGTGGTGTAATAGGTTTAGGGGGGAAATTACTGACCGGGGGAGTTATGCAGGGGGACTGGTTCGAAGGTCTTCTTGAACAGCTCGGCGGGCAGGAAACCCTCAGGGGCTACCCTGAAAATGCTTTCAGAGCGGTAAGGTATGCAGTGGCGAGACCTGAGATCTCCCTGGGCGAAACCGAGACCAGAGTGTATCTGTTCTGTGATATCGCGGTTCTTAGAACACCGGATGAGGGGGTTAGATATCCAGTGGGATGCGGAGCCGGAATAAGAGGGATGAGCGGTATTTTCAATGCTGATGCCGCAGCCGGGTTCCCTGTTCAGGAAGGGCTCGGCAGCGCCAGGTTCTATCTTAAGCTTACCGCTTCGATATGAACCGGTATGCCATGTAAATAGGATTTCTTCGTCCCAATAAACCTTTGATTCCTGCCTGAAATTAACCATACCACCTGAGAAACCGCCGGTCAAAGATCGTTCACAGACAAGTTCCAGTGGCTCAGGCGGAGGCCTGGGGTATGCCCAGAGATCAAGGTGTTTCAGGATGCGCCTTATGACAAACGGCTGCTCGATGAAGGAGAGGACTTTCATCTCTCCTCCGCACTTCGGGCATTTCTCTTCGAGGAACCTTCGGTTTCAATGCATTGACATCCCAGACCTTTACGCAATGGTCCATGCCAAGGAGCAGCTTGAAGAAGCGTATTGAACGGGAGGCAGTCTATGTCTGATATAATGCTTCTGGAAGACATAGCGGTGCACATGTTGGAGAGTATCGATAAAGTCGAACGCCGGTTGCAGGCAACCTCTAATTTAGAACGACAATCCTTGTTCCTGCAAGAAGATTGCAGCAGGTTACTCTTATTACGTAAGTACCATTAACAACGGTCTGCGGCACTGCCCACATGAAACTGTGCATTCTTCAGTCCGAATCTTTTCATCATTCAAACACCTTCTCAAGCAGGAATACCGAGACATTTCCTGTTCTGCCGATTTCTTTAATTCAGTAAATACATCAATTTATCCTTGTCAAGTAATCGGTTCTTCAGCTGCATCGGATATCAGTTCAGGAGTTAACCCTGCCCTTCAGACCTTACTGAGCATGCTTACATAGAGAATCTGCAGCCAAAAGGAGCCGGATTTGAGTAAATAGTACAACTGAAATCCCCACTGACATGCACTGATGGCCCGTCTCCAAGCTCACTTCCAATTGTGGCATTAATTGTAAAGGAAACTCTGATCGGCGGACCACAGTCAAATGTAGTAATGGTGATGTTTCCTGACGATGCAGTTGTGTTACTTGAGAGCTGGTTTGAATTACTGATATCGATAAGGAACATTTTGAAAGGAGATCCATTGGTAGGGAATGAATAGGTGGTGTCAACAGTAATGTTTTCTACTATTAAAAACAGTTTCCAGAATGATGTTTGACTGGACGGATCATAGAAGAAAATCTTCAGCGAATACTCATCAATATAACCCGGTTCCCAGATATCACAGCATATTGCATAGTCAGTTCCCATCTGTATTTCATGCCCATTCTCATTCATGAATATCAGATTATTACTGATACTGTTACTCTCCGATTGTGTTGATGACTTCTCACTGAAAGATACGCCTTGAGATGCCAATAGGACAGAGAGAAGCGATAAAAGTACGCCTAACTGCATAACATACCCCCATTTATGACCATTAAGTGTAAACCTGCGCTAAACCTACGCAAGGAAAGGAATAAAGCAGTTGGATCTTCACCCAACCGGGATTGGTTCCCGAAACATCGTCAGAAATTCCAAGCGCTATAATAAGAATATATCACTTATCGCATTAATATGCCGTTACCTTACTGAAAAGTATGTGTCATTACTTATGTAGAGTACTGTTATATTGCAGTTTCTAACTTGACATCTACACATAAACAAAACATCCTGAATCGGACCACTCCGTCACGATGGTTTTGAATTGTGCGACTATTCGTGGAAGCACTCCTAAAGGAGAACAAATGAGGTACTGCTCGAATTCATCAATCGGAGTACTCTTAACTATATCCGTTATACTGATTGGTTGCGGGACTGACGAATCACCTCCCGAACTACCCCATATAGAGTACAGACTCGTTATTGCCGACTCGATAGGGGTCGAGAGCGGTGACACGAACTACATTCTCGGGTGGGTTTCCAGTCCCACACATTCGCCCGATGGGGATATCGTGTTTGCAGACAGAATGAAGCACGCTGTATTCATGTACACACCTGATGGTGAATTCATCAGAACAATAGGGCGGGAAGGCGAAGGACCCGGTGAGTTCCATATGCCGGGTAGCTTGAAGTTCTATTCCGATGGTAGCCTGCTGATCAGAGATCAGGATGGAATCGCGTTGTTTGACAGCAACTACGAATATCAGGGTCAGATGACCTGGCATTTCTTAACTCCATATATAGTTTCTGCTCTGGACGGCGGTGGGTTCATAGGGATAAAGACAACTGCAAAGCCGGAAGAAGGAAAGATTAAGATGGTTTCGACTCTCGCGAGGTGGGATGGTGATGAGGATTCCTCGATGGAGTACTTCAGCCTTGAATTCGAATGGAGTACGGAACCCGATGTAATTGATCTCTCCAGGAACAGAGAGGGTACCATATACTGCTGTGCCACCCGCGATGGCCTGGTCTTCTACTCACAGTCATCTATCGATGAATTCGTTATTCATGGCTGTGAGCCTGATGGAACTCCTTTTCTCCACATTGAGGATGAAATTTTCCATAGAGTAACGAAAAGTGAAGAAGAGCTTCAGACTGAGATGGATAATTACAACAGCACAATCAACATGATGACTGGTGGTTCACCAATAGACATCCCTGTTTTGCTTGATCCGTATAAGCGTGCTGTACTTGGAATGTTCACTGATGGCTTCGAAAGGCTGTGGGTGAGGCTCGGGTGCTATCCGGGAATTGTCTTTCGCGTATATGACTTCAGTGGTGAAATCCTTTTTCACGCCACGGTGGACTATCCCGGAAATCCTCTGGATCTGATCAGCTGGAAGATCACCGGGGACGAACATGGTTTTCTCGCTGTCAATACATCGCACGAGCATTTCCAGAGGGTCTATATGCTTACACTTAACGAGGCTGAATAACGAACGTTAATCCAGTTTATTAAAAAGGTCGCCTGCATCTTCATCGTCATCCGGATGGATGACTTTTTCAACCCTTTTAAGCGTTTCGGCTGAACGCACTCGAAAATCTTCAGCCTGCTTGATGACATCTTCTGGCGATGGAGGTTCGGTTTGGGCAGCCTCACCAAGTGATTCCTGTATATCCTCTGCCTCATCGGGAGCTTCAGCTTCATCGTCGGGAATATCGGTTTCAGACGGGGCGACGGAATCATCATCGTCATCATCCAGCGAAACGCCCTTGATACTGGAGATGATCTTCTTTCCGCAAAGCTGAACGCCCTTTGCGTTCTCACTGGTTACACGGTAATCGGATATGAGGCATTCATCCTTTCTTCTCCGCATCCTCTTCTTTCGCTCGAACCAGAAATCAAGCTTCATCTCAGGTTCCCACGTGAAGAAAACAACCTCACCTCCTTCAGAGGCAAACCTGTATTCCTTATCCAGGATGAAACTGCCGATACAGAACCTCTTAATGAACGCGATCCTGGTTTTCTTCTGCTGATAAACAGCTGTAAAGACCATTTCCCTGTCATGCACACCACAGAAAAGTACATTCCCGTCTATGAAATACTTGTCCTGAACTGGAATAACCCTGTAAGTTCCATTATCAAGGAAATATACGAACCTGTCATACTCGGAAACGTTGTAAGTCTTCTCTCCCTTTATTGATGTTCCGAAAAGACCTGTATCCGAGTTGAAGCCCGCCTTGAGGTTTCTTATGGCAACTTCCTTCACATCGATATCACTGAAATCCTCGATACTGGTCAATCTGGGATAGTTCTTCCCATACTTCTCCAAAAGCTTTTCAAGATAGTCTATTGCGTACTGTACAATATTCCTGAGATTGGACTTCGCCTTCTTCATCTTCTTCCGGATTATGCCCATCTCTTCCTTGTGACTGTCAATATCGAATCTTGATATTCTTCGGATCTTCAACGAAAGGAGTTTGTCGATATCCTCTTCGGTAATTTCCAGATTGATCTTATCTGTAAATGGCTTCAGACTCTGAAGAACTGCCTCTCTAACATTATCCCAGGAAGTACATTCCTCGATATTCTTGTAGAGTCTGTTCTCAATGAAGATCTGCTCAAGTGTCAGCCAATGCAGCCTTCCGGTGTAATCGCTGATTTCAAGCCTGAGTTCAAGCTTCAGAATCTCTATCAGTCTGCCGGTACAGTAGTGGGTCATCTCTGTGATTGTGGTTTCAACAGGAACCCCGTCCTGGATGACAACGATATTTGAAGAATTGGATGTTTCGCAGTCCGTGTGAGCGAAAAGCCTTTTCAACCCCTCATCAATTCCTACTCCGCGGGAAAGTCTCACGTTGATCTCAACGGAGTCAGTAGTATAGTCGTCGATCGACGAGATCTTTATCTTGCCTTTCTTGGATGCCAGTTCAATGGAATTTATTACCGATTCGGTCGTGGTTCCCCATGGGAGTTCCCTGATGATAAGATTCTTCTGGCCATCCTTCTCTATCCTTGCCCGGTTCCTTATCCTTCCCCTGCCGTCATCGTAATCGGATATGTCAATCCGACCGCCCTGGGGAAAATCGGGATACAACTTGAAATCCTTTCCCTTCAGGCACAATATCTGAGCCTTCAGAACCTCCTGGAAATTATGGGGAAGTACTTTGGTAGACATCCCAACCGCTATTCCTTCCGCCCCCAGGAAAAGCAGGACCGGAAGCTTGGCAGGCAGAAGGACCGGTTCGTTGTTCCGTCCATCGTAACTGGGTTCGAAATCGGTGATCCTTTTATTGAAAAGGGTGTCACGGGCAAGGTCAGTAAGCCTGCATTCTATGTACCTTGATGCCGAAGCTCCGTCGCCTGTAAGAATGTTACCGAAATTACCCTGTCTTTCGATGAAAAAGCCCCTGTTCGCAAGGGAAACAAGCGCGTCTCCTATTGACCTGTCGCCATGGGGATGGAACTGCATACAATGACCTATTACATTGGCCACCTTATTGAACCTGCCGTCATCCTTCTGGTACAGGGACCATAGAATCCTTCTCTGAACCGGCTTCAGGCCGTCAGCCAGATCAGGAATGGCCCTGTCCTTGATAACGTAAGAAGCATATTCGAGAAAATTGCGGTTATAGAGCCTTCTGAGGCTGGTTTCGGTCATATAAGGTTCTCCATGATGAATTCACGTCTTTCAGGTGTGTTGCGCCCCATATAGAAATCCAGCATTTCGGGAACCTCTTTCAGCCTGGTGATACGAACCGGTTCCAGTTTCATTTTCTTACCAATGAACTGTCCGAATTCCTTCGGAGAAATTTCCCCAAGACCTTTGAATCTGGTTATTTCAGCTTTCTCACCGAGGCGGTTTACGACCTTAAGTCGTTCCTTCTCACTGTAGCAGTAAACGGTTTCCTTTTTGTCCCTCACCCGGAACAGGGGTGTATCAAGAATAAACAGGTGTTCATCCAGGACAAGACCCTCGAAGAAGTGAAGAAACAGCGTCAGAAGGAGATTTCTGATATGCATGCCGTCAACGTCCGCATCGGTGGCCAGAACAATCCTGTTGTACCTCAATCCTTCGATGTCGTTCTCGATATTTATTGCACGCATGACATTGTAGATCTCCTCGTTCTTGTAGACAGTATCCTGCTTCTTGCCGAAGCAGTTAAGTGGCTTTCCCCTGAGGGCGAATACAGCTTGTGTCTGAACATCCCTGCTTGAAATGATACTTCCTGCTGCGCTTGTACCCTCGGTAAGGAAAATCGTTGTTTCCTCGGCCCTTTTATTGTCGTCTCCGTAGTGAATCTTGCAATCCTTCAGATGAGGTATCCTCAGGGCAACCTGTCTGGCCCTCTGTTTAGCCTGTTTTTTAACGTTGCTAAGTTCGGTCCGGACCTTCTGATTGATCTTAACTTTGCTGACCAGAATCGAGGCGCTTTCGGGATTCTTGTGCAAATGCTGTTCCAACTCAGTTTTAACCTTGTTAACTATCCAGCCCCTTATATCATTGTTGCCAAGCCTGGTTTTCGTCTGGGATTCAAAAACAGGTTCCTTGATCCGTATGGAGACAGCGGCGATTATGCCCTCGCGCACATCCTGACCTGAATAGCTTTCCCCCGCGAAGGAGTTAATACCTTTGGTTATACCCTCCTTAAAAGCGGAAAGATGCGTTCCACCGCTTGACGTATACTGGCCGTTCGCAAAGGACAGATAGCGTTCGCCGAAATCGGATGTATGTGTCAGTGCGAATTCAAGGGTCTGCTCGCGGAAAAAGATAACAGGATACATTGCTGAATCCCCCGCTTCATCATGAAGAAGATCCATCAAACCATCTTCGGAGATAAAATCCGTACCGTTCAGTCGAATTCTGAGACCGGCATTCAGATGAGCGTAATGCTGGCACCTGTCCTGAAGAAATTCTTCCCGGAAGGTGAAATCACCGAATATCTCCCTGTCCGGAGTAAATTCAACCAGGGTACCGTTTCTTTTTGAGGATTTTCCGC
>JAUVUL010000132.1 GCA_030600975.1 Candidatus Aegiribacteria sp. | reverse complement strand
AGTGCAGTATCATTCCAGCCCAGGTAAGCCCTGCACCGAATGCAGCGAGAACCACTGTACTTGATTCCTTTATCGTGTTATCCCTCACAGCCTCATCAAGGGCCATGGGAATGGAAGCCGCAGATGTATTGCCATACTTCTCGATATTTATATAAACCTGTTCAGGCTTAAGTTCGAGTGCCCTGGCGGTTGCGTCGATTATTCTCAGATTCGCCTGGTGGGACACAAGAAGGTCAACGTCCTTCTTCTCCGTTCCATCCATTTTAAGGGCTTCCATGCATGAATCATGCATTGCCCTTACGGCGTGCTTGAAAATCCTCGCGCCGTTCATCTTAATAGTATGCTCATTCTTGTCAACGGTTTCGTGCGTAGCCGGCTTCCTTGTTCCTCCTGCAGGTTGCAGCAGGTGTTCGCCAAGGGAACCATCGCTCCCCCAATGATACCCTCCCAGCATTCCACCGGGTCCCTCCGATGATACGGCAACCGCTCCTGCTCCATCACCGAATAGAATGCAGCTTGACCTATCGGTCCAGTTGGTGATCTTGGTCAGGCAATCGGAACCCACCACAATCATCCTGTCCATCATTCCTGACTCAATGAATGCCTTTGCCTGTACAAGTCCGTAAATAAAGGCGGTACACCCCGCTTCAAAATCGTAGGCAGGAATCTTTCCCATTCCGAGCCTGTCAGCAACCAGTGCCGCGGTTGAAGGGAAATAGTAATCGGGTGTAACTGTCCCCACAATAATGCCCTGAACATCCTCCGGCTTCCATCCCGCCATCTTCATGGCATTTGTGGTGGCCACGGTCACGAGGTCGGAGGTTGCTGTGGAATCGTCGGTTTTCCGGCGTTCCTTTATGCCTGTCATTTTGGTTATCCACTCATCGGAAGTGTCGATTATTTTCTCAAGGTCGGCATTTGTGATTACACCATCCGGGACCTCATGCCCTGTTCCAACAATATAAGCGTTCCTGCTCACCGTTTCTCCAATCTCAAATTATCGAACTACTGATCTCCTGCCGGATTCTGTCGCTGACCCCGCTTCGATAAAAATCACAAGCGGCGACGATGGCGTTCTTTATCGCCTTAGAGGTACTGCTGCCGTGAGCTACTATTGCAACTCCGTTCAGACCGAGTAACGGAGCACCCCCGTATTCGGCCGAATCCAGCCTAATACGGGGGTGTATTCGGCCGAATCCAGCCTTTCCCAGAGCTTTGAAAAGGAATGCCTCATCAGCAGATATCCGGCTCTGGAAGCCCAGTGGCGTTTCATTTCCAGGTAGAGTGATCCCCCCACCAGATCGGCTATTGATTCAAATGTCTTAAGAAGGATGTTACCTGCAAATCCATCACAGACAACAACATCAGCCTCGCCCTTGAGTATACCGTCACCCTCTATGTTCCCAAGGAAGTTCAGTTTGGAATCCTCCAGCATCCCGTAAACTTCCTGAATGAGTGAAGGTCCCTTGTTTCTTTCATGACCTACGTTCAGCAGTGATATCCTGGGGTTATCAATACAAAAGACACACTTCGAATAAGCCTCTCCCATAAGGGCAAACTGAAACAGCTGTTTTTTGTTACACCCGATATTGGCTCCTACATCCAGTACTACGATGGGATTGTTCTGCGTTGGGATGGTAGCGGCAATTGCCGGCCTGGGAACACCCTCTATTCTTCCAAGGGCAAAGAGGCTGGCAGCCATCATGGCTCCGGTATTCCCGGGACTAACCATGGCCTGTACGAGGCCTTTTTTCTGAAGCCCCGCCATGACAATCATTGAGCTGTCCGGTTTGTTCTTGAGAGCTTCAGCTGGATGGTCGTCCATGGTTATTACCTGGGAAGCGTGCTGTATGGTTATGGGTAGTTTGGCACCTTTGCTGCGGGAAAGAAGCCTTGCGAGAACATCTCTGTCACCAACCAGCCTGATAGCCACATTTTCTGTGGTTGATCTGCTGCAGTCACTGAAAAACTTAACCACCCCATGGACTACCACCGAAGGTCCATTATCTCCCCCCATGGCGTCCACGGCAATATTGAGCGGCTCAGACAATTGAGGAACCTTTCAGTCCGGTTAAGATGAGATTCAGAACGATTACCCCTCTTCCGGTTCGATGACCTGTCTACCATTGTAGAAACCGCAGTGTCTGCATACCCTGTGGGGTATCCTCGGTTCACCGCACTGGGGGCAATTGCTGGTGGACTTCACTTCCAGTGCATCGTTTGCTCTACGTTTGTCTCTTCTTGTAGATGAGTGTCTTCTTTTTGGTACAGGCATAGTTCCTTCTCATTTCCACTAATGTCACCTCAATGACATTTTCTCTTTGATTTGTAAAAAAAATGATACCTTAGAATATACTCAATTATAACATATTCCGGTACAGTCAGGAGAGCACAGCGGTTTACCGGGGATTGACAGTAAAACTGCTTCCTGGACGGCATTGAATATGTTCAGCTCGCCGGATTGAGATATTAATTCTCTTTGCTCGCCGGATGCAGGGTCAGGGCTCCATGCGTATTCCCTGTAGATCTCCTCGCTGATACTGAAGTGGGAGGGCTCAAGACATCTCGCGCAGGGTGTTCGGAAATGCGCGTCAAGCGAGCCGCTGCACAGTACAGCTTCATCTCCATAATCAACCATTAGCTCCAGGGTGCCCTGACGATCGAACGGCTCCACACCTTCAATGTTCCATTCGACCTTCTCAAGCGGTATGATGAATACTCCCCTGTTTACACCCCGGGAAAGGCTTTTAAGATCAATTATCAGTTTAACGGTATCGAGTTTCATTCAATGTTTTTCATGTGGCGAAATTCTGCAGCTACTTTTTCAAGAATATCGTCTCTTTTTTCAGAGGAATCGGACTGGACGTATATCCTGGCCAGCGGTTCCGTGCCGGACAGCCTTATGAGTATCCAGTTGCCGCCTTCGAGTATCATCCTTACACCATCAATCCGGTCAATGGAATCAACAGACAACCCCGCTATCTCCGATGGATCAGATTCGAAATAGTTCTCCGTAATGTACTCTCTGAGAGAGCCATCAAGGTGAAGATCAGCCCGCGATACATAAACCCTGCCGTACTTTTTCCAGAGGTCATCAAGCTGCGCGGCAAGACCTCTGCCCCCGGCACACACCATTTCCGCCGCGAGGAGACATGCCAGTATCCCGTCCTTTTCAGGAACATGATCCATAATGGACAGGCCGCCGCTTTCTTCACCTGCAAGAATCACATTCCCGCAAAGCATCTCTGCTCCCAGATACTTGAACCCTACAGGAGTTACTACGGTTTCAAGGTTATGATCCCGGGCGATTCTGTCAATGAGGCTGCTTGTGGTTATCGATCTGACGGCAACTCCGGTATAACCTTTGACTTCCACAAGATAATTCAGAAGCAGTGGAAGAAAATCATGGGGTGAAACAAATTTACCATTCTCATCGATTATCCCGAATCGATCAGCATCGCCGTCGGTGGCCACCCCCAGGGAGGCTCTGCTGGAAACAACCTGAAGTGCGAGATCGGCAGTGCCGCTTTCCCCGGGTTCGGGATGCTGTCTGCCGGCAAACAGAGGGTCTCTCGCTCCGTTCAATACGCGAACTGAAGCACCAAGCTCCACCAGTTTGCGGTCAAGAAGACCCGATCCTGCTCCGGAAAATGCATCGTATACGACTTTCAGACCGCTATTCATGAATGCATCAGCGTCCAGATACTTCTGAATATCCTTTGAATAATCAATTCTCAGATCAGAAGAAACAACCGAACCGGAACCTTCTTCAGGTTTTCCTCCTTCTTCAATTATTCTTTCAATTGAGGTTGTTAAGTCACTGTCAGCGGGGCCGCCATGCCAGGGGCTGAATTTTATCCCGTTGTAAAGCGGAGGATTATGGCTTGCGGTAAAATTGATAACGCCGCCATGACCACCCTTTCTGCAGGCATGAGAAAGGACCGGCGTAGGACAGGGTCCCCGGGAAAGAACAACTTCGAATCCGTATCCGGCCATCCGGTCAGCGGTAGACTCAGCAAGCTCCGGAGATAGAAACCTGCAATCGCCGCCGATCACAATGCTGTTTCGCCTTTCCCTCTGCAGCAACAGTCCGATTGCGTCCGCTACGCGATCAACTCTGTCCCAGGTAAATTCCCGCGCTATAATACCACGCCAGCCGGAGGTTCCGAATGTAATTCTCATTACTCTCCGTCTCTGAAATACTGCAGGGCTCTTTGAACCGTTTCATCGTGAGGAGTCATCATTCTATAGTACATCTCCCGATCCCATGTTCTCGCTGCGATCTCGGTGAAAAGGGACCGTTCTATGTAAAACAGGTTATCGCTGAATTCCCCGTCCTCCCATTCGAAGCCCTCTTCAGAGAGATAACTTCTGAAATCGGCGACACACGCACTGTCAGGCCAGAAATCGGTATCAATATCATGCTCGAGTACATAATCAGTGGCATATTTGAAGCATACTGATGCGGTGTAAAGTTCAATGGGAAGCGAACCGGATATTTCCTGTGTTTCCACTATAATATCGGGTACTATCCCCCAGTTCTCCAGAGTATCCTCTTCACCGCCATTCATGAAATTATCATTCATCGTCCTGTCAATGCTTCTACCGTCTGGAGTAAAATACCGTGCTGTGGTCAGCTTTACACCGTAATGCCCGAGGTTAGGAAACTCGCCAAGATCCATCAGGGTCTGAACCGATCCTTTTCCGAAGGTTCTGCTTCCGATGAGGATTGCTGCATTGTTATCCTGAAGCGCGCCGGCGACTATTTCCGATGAGCTGGCACTTCCACCGTCGATCAGAACAGCAAGAACGCCATTGAAACTCCTCCTGCTGACTGTGTAGTAATTGTCTTCACCTACGGCGTTTCCCCTGGTGGAAACCACCAGTGTCCCTGATGGAAGAAAGAGATCGGCTACTTCAACAGCTGCCGTGAAGAGCCCGCCCGCGTTACCTCTCAGATCGAGTATCAGATTTTCGGCACCCTCCCTGACAAGGGTCCGCAGAACATTCCTGACTTCCTTTGTAGTCTCTTCGCCAAACCTGGAAAGTCGTATGTATCCAGTTTCATCGTTTATCATGAATCCGGCAGGAACAGAGGGCAGATCAATAACATCCCGCTCTATTTCGAAATCGAGGGAATCCGGCAGCCCCGGTCGGACAATGGTAAGAACAACCGTACTCCCGCGGGGTCCTCTGATCATCATGACGGCTTCAGTTGTTGTCAGGCCTACCGTTGAAATGTCGTCGATTTCAACGATCTTATCACCGGCCTTCATGCCGGCCCTGAATGCGGGAGTACCCTCAACAGGTGATATGACCGTCAGCCATTCGTCCCTGATACCGATGGTTATTCCAACTCCCTCAAAGGAACCTGACAATTGTATACGAAGATTCTCGTAATCATCGGGATCAAGAAGGATACTGTTGGGATCAAGAGATTCAAGCATTCCTCTCAGAGCAGCCTCTATGAGTTCCTGAGAATCCACGGAATCTACATAGGTTACCGATGTTCTTGAGAACACGTCCATGAAGAGTTCAAGGGAGGAATTCGTGGAAACAGAGTCGTACGCGATGGCGGAGGGAAGAATAATCAATCCGCCCGTGACCAGAAGCCCGGCGGCAAGAACCACAGTAATCCAGCCTGGCAAGAATTTTCTCATTTATCCGTCTCCCCCGTCATTTTTCCCTGAAATAATGCTCATAACACTGTCTTTAATAAGTCGATCCTGAATGTCCGGTTCCCGTGACGCGTCAACAACCAGATATCTAGCCTCTTGCTCCGCCAGTTCGAGATAGATCTGTCTTACGCGTCTGTGGAAAGAGATGTTCTCAAGTTCGATTCTGTCCTTTTCCCTCCTCTGTTTTCGCAACCGTGCGAATCCTTCCTCAGGATCAAGATCCAGAAGGATGGTCAGATCCGGTACAAGACCACCTGTAGCAAGTCTGTCAGCATCCTTTACGGGTTTCTCCGGAAGGCCGCGACCCCCTATCTGATAAGCAAAAGTGGCGTCGGAATAACGCTCACAGATCACATTAATTCCCTTTTCAAGAGCCGGTCTGATAACCAGATCCACATTTGACGCCCTCGACGCGAGGT
>JAUVUL010000121.1 GCA_030600975.1 Candidatus Aegiribacteria sp. | reverse complement strand
GCAGTAACGGGCATCCAGCAGGCAACTGCCGCACGATATCAGACGGTTTTCATGTACTTGAGATAAAGTTCCGGTATCACCTTCCAGGCTGGTTTCATCGTCTGATTCAGGAATTCGAACTGAAACGAATCTCCTTTTCGAAATTTGCGCATGCCACGGATGTTATTTATATGAATACATTCTATTCAAATCTTGATCGAATCTTTGAAAGGAGACCGGCGTGTCTGAACTGAGCCAGTGGTTCACACAGAGTACCGAGGAACTTGGATACAGCCCGCTGTCAGTGATTATCAACCTTGTACTTGCCCTCTGCGCGGGACTCATCATCGGTGTAATTTATAAAAAAACTCACAAAGGGCTCTCTTACTCCCAGTCTTTCGTTGTAACCCTGGTGCTCATGTGTATTACAGTATGCGCGGTGATGATGGTCATTGGAAGCAATCTGGCCAGGGCGTTCGCACTTGTCGGAGCGTTGACCATCGTCAGATTCAGAACTGTTGTAAAGGACACTAAAGATACAGCCTTCATCTTCTTCGCTCTGACGCAGGGAATAGCTTCGGGTACGGGCAATTACGTTCTAACGGTATTCTCCACCTTCTTTATCGGTACGGTGGCGCTGATTCTCGCCAGGACAAACTTCGGCTCAATGCACAGAAGCGAATTCATACTTAGATTCCGCTTCAACAGGGAATCCGGTGATGAGCAGGCTTACATTGATTTCATTCTGGAGAGAGCAAGTAAAAGTACGATCATACATATTGAACCGTCCAGCGACGGTGTGTACCTTACACTGACTTACGACCTGTCGCTGAAATCCGGAATCAGCTCACAGGATATTGTAACAGGATTGAACAGCATTCCGGGAATCGATAATGTGAACCTGGTTACGGCCACCAACGATATAGATTACTAAGCTGAATTCTACTCGACGCTGTTGATGTCTCCTGGAGTGCCCCAGCAAACGGGATCTCCGGTTTCCGGGTCGGTTCCGGGACATGCCCAGTCGATTGAAGGTGCCCAGTTATCCTCGGTATTCACCTCCCATAGGTTGATTTTCTCAAGGGATGAACCCCTGCCGTCGGCTTCGCTTCTAGTTGTATCTCCGGCAGCAAGACCCCATGTGTCGGAATAGGCGAGTTCGTCCAGTACCTGTCCGTTGGATGAATAAAGAAGCAGTGTATCGCTGGAATTGGAAAGCTTCGTCCAGACTCCATCCCAGGGGATGACTGCGATACCGGTTCCGTACGCTTCCGTAAATGACTGTGCATCCGCCGCGACAACAACCCGGAACATGGGGTCAAGGGTATAGGATTCAAGAAATAGTTGATTCCCTCCATCGCTGATCATCATTCCATCAAGCTGCAGCGGGACAGCTCCGATATTACACAGTTCAATCCATTCGTACCGGTCATCAATACCGAGAGTCGGTCCATCCGGATTGTACATGATCTCACTGATAACAATGTCTCCCGGTACAACCATCACAAGCGAAATAAGTATGGAATAAGACAGCACAACAACCTCCAGTTTTTCTGGTGCTTAAGAGTTACACCATTATATAGCTTTAGTCAATCCAAGATATCTAACATGTGTTATTCGTTAAGAATAACGATTTTCCTGCTTTCAGACAGCCCTGCTGCATGGCGCACATGAATCAGGTAAACTCCAGTCGGGGCATGACCGCCCCTGCCCTGAAGGGTATCCCAGTAAAGTCTGTGCTCCCCTGTTTCAAGGTACCTGTCCATAATGACATCCACAAGCCTTCCCGAAAGATCGTAAACCGAAACCACCGTCTGCCCTGCATCGACTGTTATATCCAGAGTCACCGAGCCTGAAAATACCGGGTTGGGGAAGGGATTTGAAACCTGGAGGTAACCGGTGTTCGTTAAGGGAATAGAATTCGACCAGCCTGGTGTGCAGTATTCAAGAATACTCCATTCAGAGCCCCCATCGGATACCCTTCCCAGGGAGCGATCGGGCTGAATAGCACCGAAATACTTGAAGTCAATCAGCCTGGGAGCATCATCGTCCAGGGACCCGGTAACGTTCATCTGATCTCCTGCGGGCTGTCTTGAAAAGTACAGGCTGTCTCCGTTTCCTGAAAGACGGAAAGGCAGGTGATAACCATCCTGCCATGGATCGGAGTCCGCCCAGACCACAAGGAAACCTCCCGAAGGTATTATGGTTCCCGAAGGGAACTGATATTTTGCGAGATAGGAAGGATCATCGGAGATATACAGCCAGCTCAGGTCGCAATCATACCCTCCGCCGTTGTAGATCTCGAACCAGTCATTGTACTCACCGTAACTGTCTGCAATTGTGGTGTCATTCACCGATTGTATCTCGTTGATGACCAGCCCGTCGAATACCTGGGGAAAGAACACGGCACCCATATCGGATCTTGTGCCGTCTGGATCATCTATCAGGGGCGAGCCAGTATCGATACAGGGTGAAGTGTAAGAGAGGTGCCAGTCAATAGAGCCCCAGTCGGCGAATTCGGGATCACCCGCGATATTGCCTTCCCCTGTCCATGGTTCGCTACTTCCTGTCAGGCTGTAATTCACAGTAACGACGGAACCATCTTCAATGCTGAAGACAGTTGAATTGGAATCAAATATTGAATTCATTACAGTTGCATTTCCTCCGCCCGAACCCGCGGTCTTGTTGTAAGCTCGTACCCCGATATCGCAACCGGATATTGTGCAGCCGGTAATTTCCGCCCAGGAATCATCCTTGATCGCAATACCAGTATAGCAGTCGTATATGATGTTTCCCGTCAGGACAACATCGGATATCTCACTTCCAGCGGCACCGATCCCTATTGAGAAACCTTTATCAGTTACATTCCAGACCCTGTTGCCCTCCAGGATAAGAGAGCTGCTGTTGGAATCAAATGCATCTCCGTCTATGTTGAATACTTCACAGTTTTTTACCAGATATTCTCCGGCATCACAATTTTGAAATTCTACGCCGTCATGATGTGATGAAGGTGGGTTGATCATGTTACCGAAACTGCTGTTCTGTATTGTGGCTGATTCTCCTTCATTCATGAAAAACAACTCTGCGGAATTCCAGCCTGTAAGATCACAATTATTCACGTAGACAGAGCCTTCTGATAAATGGAGACATCCCTGATTATTCCGGAAGAGACAGGATTCAAACATCAAATCAGCCTTATCGGATTCAATACAGGCTCTGTACTGACTTCCGGCGCTGAAACCATCAGACCCGGAGAATACTGTATATGTAAATTCCGCTTCTCCCCCGGTAAGCATTATCCCACCCCAGGGTTTGTTCTCCATATTGGCGCAGAATACGACCGAATCTCCAGGGGAACCTTCCACATACAAATTCCCCTGACAGATCATGCTGCAGTCCTCATTGAATCTGAGTACCGTACCAGGTTCAATGGAAACTGTGCTTCCCGAAGGGATCAGGATGTCACCGTTGATCACATACGGCGAATTTTCCGAAGTCAGGAAAGTATGGCCTGACAGAGTTCCTGAAAGCTCGGTGTAGTCAAGCACGATTGTGAAAGGCATGTACTGGTTGAAAGCAACAGTGTACCGCGTGGTCGATACTGCTCTGACATCCCAGGCGTACTCGCCTGCCGGAAGGCCTGATATAGTAATACAGGTATCTGTAAGCCCCTCATATTGAACCATGGTTGAATCCGGATATCCCGGTCTGGTGAATCTTCTCACCCTCACCGTATACGTAATCGGATCTCCGTTTGGATCAAAGGCATGATTCCACGAAGCGAATAGATCAGGACTTGCACAGGTTTGATTACTGGTTGTTCTGAATGGCCTTGGACAATCGCTGTACTGACCGAGAAGGCCGGATGGTCTGTTCTCGATAGGGAGATGTTTCAGAGTTTCAATTGCATCATAGAACTCGTCAAGATCAGCGATATCATCATAAGTATCTTCTGAAACAGCATCTTCCAGTTCAATGACGAGAGAATCGATTACCTGAAAAAGTGTAGCTGTGTTAAATACCTGCACACATATTTCGTCCAGGCGCTGAAATGCCAGTTCAAGCAGATAGTCGTTCAGAAGCAATTTATCCAGCAGAGGATTATCCGGCCAGTTCTCATGAGCTCCCCAGGTATAATATCCGTAGGAATAGCTGTCGAACGTCTTATCAACGTCCCACGGAAGCATCGTCCATAATCCTGTATTCCGTACATCATGGTAAAGAAAGTAATTGTGATAGTATGTACTGTAATTGGATGTAAGCCAGTTCACCACTATGATTGTCAGCAGATCGTTCATATCAAATCGTTCTGCTGCGAATTCCAGATAATTATCAGAAGAAAGAGTATCCAGGTCGAAAATCAACTGGTACAGGTCATTCCAACCTGACGATGTATTTGTTGCTTTTGTCCACACTTCTTCAACGTTATCGTAAGCGCTGAGGCATGAACCATCCGTTGACGCCTTGTAGAGATTACCCTCAGGATCAAGAGAGTTTTCGACAAAGAACAGGGAATCGTATGGTTCTGTTTTTATGTATAGTCCACGGTACTCACCATTCACATACATCCTGGCATAGTCAACATTAAAACACGTGTAATCAAGCCTGTCCATGATAAATGCAAACAGGTAAGAATGCATATATGAACGATCAAGGTACTCGGCGTTGAAATTCCATTTCTGTCGGCCGTCCAGAGGCTGAGTTGTGGAAAATGTTATTCTGAAGGATTTTTTAGGGTATCCACGTGAAGAATCTCCTCTGATCCTCATTTTCGCATTCTGGTATAACGTACCATCCCTTTCAACAGTACAACTGATCTCGATTTCATCTTCCCAATTCAAGATCATAGTATTGAATTCATTCTGATCGCAGATGATATTATAAGATGGGACTTCAGCATCTATACCTGTGGCTGAAATCAACATGAATGATAGAATAACAGTTGTTGAATAATTCATTTCAAGCCCCGGTTATCTCTTCTTCCAGAGGTAGCTGAGGAAATCCTCTATTTCCCGCCGCTCGGTTTCGTTCAGGGGTTCTATCCTGTCGAATACCCAGGCGCAGACTTCTCCCGGACCGTCGAACTCGTCCAGTCTTCCGGCGATCGTTGCTATTACTTCAGCCATCTCTTCCCTGCGAACGAGGCTGTAGAGCCCGGAGCCTTCCTTCTCGATCTCACCAAGAAGATCAGTATTAACCAGTGAATCAAGGTCAACTGCCTCGGTAATGGCATGGTAGTGTTCACCTAGCTGTGATGCTGATACTCCGTATTCATCGGCCAGCTGCTTCTGAGTAAAATGGGGGCCGTATTTCGTTACCGCGTACTCCAGGGCTGCAGCCCAGATTGCAGGTTTCCTGCCCTGGGGTGTAACCACCGAGCAGAACCTGTTCCATACCTCAAGAGCCTGTCTGGACTTCGCACGGGAGTAGCCGTGGAGTTCAAGCATACCGCTGACCATACCGGCAACAAGATCCTCAATAGGAAGATCTTCATGATGAAGAGCTTTCCTCTTCAGACTGACCCTGAGGGATTCAATTCTGAGGAGGGTATGTTCGATCTTCTCGTCAAACGGGGCAAGTTCCTTTGCCTGCAGAAGAAGATGAAGGCTCTCCTCAATTCTCCCAACCTTTGCTTCGAGTATGGCCAGATAAGTTAAAGTAGTTGGAATTCTGTACTTCTCGCGTCTGGCGGTGGCAAGAAGAATTCGCTGGGCTTCATCATCATTGTTCAGCATGAGATGGACAAGACCGAGTTTCCTTCTAGCGTCAAGGTCCTCCGGAATGAGCTTCAGGTAATCCTCAAGTGCTTCCCTTGCCTGCTCGAACCATTCAAGTCTCAGATAAGCGTCTGAAACCAGCAGCAGCCCCGCGGGACCGGGTACACCATGCCATTTGAAGCCGGACAGTCTCAGTGCCGCATCACGCGAATGGCCCTCGTCGATATCAAGCTGACTCAAATTAAGCACAGCAAGATCCTCATCGGAGGTATTCTTGATTGAAGAGTCGGCTAGAAGCCTTTCCAGGCTTTCTCTTACAGCTTCATTATTCTTCTCTTCTCTTGCTTTTTCAACCTGCTTCCAGAGCCAGTCTATTTTATCGCCGGGTAAGCCTGCCAATATCAATCCTCCCTAGGAGCCTGTCCAACAATGAAACATTGGCATAAAACCCACACAGCTGGCTATAATACTCGCATATTATCGTCAAATACATCCAGTATTCTCCTCAAATCTCCGAGAATTCTATCTCAGCTG
>JAUVUL010000347.1 GCA_030600975.1 Candidatus Aegiribacteria sp. | reverse complement strand
GATTCATCGCGTGGTCTTACTCAGGCTGAAGGATCCATAACCCTTCCCATAAATACTATTGAGCCGGATTCCCTGTCCAGTATAAAGAACATGAACGGCGAGTCGATGTTCATCCGAACAGGCTGAGCAGGAATTGCAGTAAGCCCCATAACAACCGCAGTAGCTGCCGCGGCTTCTGTGCCGACTTCATCAACCTTTACGAAAGCCTTGTGCAGAACTTCCGAGATGAAGAGGTCAGGGCTTCCGGTAAACCCGCTGAAATCGGCGGTGACTTCGAAGGCGGATTCCATTCCAAGCGTTCTGAGCACCTGACTCAGCTGCATGCTTCGCGTAAATTCGAACTTCGGCATGGATAAAGATACGTTGCAGAAGGAAAGCCTTCTTCTGATCGTCTCCAGCATGTCAGCGTTGAATTCCTGCTGGAATTCCTCAATGTCTACGTCGGGAAGGAGTATGAGCATGCTCGCATTGCCTTCGGCATAATCAAACTCAACAGCTTTGCACCCTTCAGTGGCAACGTAATTGAAAAAATCCGTCTGATTCATCATCGGGACATCGATTGTAGAGCCATCGGCAAGGAAAAAAGGCGCATCCCGTGTGAAATGTTCATCGAACGGTTTTCTCCACGAAGCCTTAAAGTAAACCGCGTTCGTCAGCACGACTCTTGTATCATCCTTCAGCACACCCGGTGGAATCAGATCCAGTATTCTGTTCAGGGTGCTCTCAGCAACCCAGTCGTTGATGGTTTCCCTTGAGCCCTCGGAATCATTGATGAAATCAAGGTTTCTAACTGCTGCGCTGTAATATCTGGTTACTTCTGTAACGTATTCATCCAGAAGGTTGAAACCATCCTGAACCCAGAGACCGTTTGATATTGCGAGAGTGAAGGGGGCTCCGGACTCAGCTCCGGAAAGATCACACGAACTGAGAGCTTCAGTCAACGAATGGAAAGCCCTGCCGGTTGCTTCAACCGGGAGCGTAAAGTGAAGCACTTCTGCCATTTCGACAGCTGTATGCCCCCTGGCTCCTGCCCAGGTCATTCCAAGCGCTGAAGAAATACTGTAAGGAGAGAAAAATATGTTGTCCGACTCCTGCATCCCGCACACTTTCTCATAAAGATCCAGCGCGAACTCATTATTTCCCAGGACCAGTGCCTGAACTCCCTGGGTATCAGTTATAGCTTGCGGTTCGTGTAAGGACAGGTTTTCTTCGGCCGAGCAGCAGGAGGCCATTGTGAGAAGGATGACAGCCGTTGCTGACAGATTCATTACTACTTTCATAACTTCCCCCATCTGATTACGTTTTATATGATACCATATTGAACATAGAATATTCCCGGTAGTGGCCTGTGTCACGTCCGGGAATTCTACTGGAGGTCATTGAATTCCCGGACTATCTCTCCCTCAGGAGTAACCTCAAAGGCTCTGCCCATCGGGGATTCTGTAATAAGTGCGTTGCCGCTGGGAAGCCCCGGCATCCAGTACCTGGAATAAGGAACCTCGACCTTAGAGGCGTGTTATTCCTGGAATGGAGGTAGCGAAATGCGGCAATTTTCATCATATCTGCTCATTGTAACCGGAGTGATACTTATAACTTGTTCTGTTGTGAATGGAGACGACATGAAATACAGGGGGCTCACTCCGGAAGAGGAGTACGTTATCGTTCATGGAGGTACGGAAATCCCGTATACAGGCAGGTATGTGGACACCTTTGAAGATGGTGTATACGTCTGTAGAAGGTGCGGAAGTCCTCTCTTCAGATCCGAAGCGAAATTTGGTGCCCACTGCGGCTGGCCCGCCTTTGATCTGGCAATAGAGGGTGCCGTTGAAACCCGCCCCGATCCGGACGGTGTAAGAACTGAGATACTCTGTGCTTCATGTGGTGGTCATCTTGGGCATTTGTTTACAGGTGAGGGCTACACGGAAACAGACTCAAGGCACTGCGTAAATTCCATTTCCATGGATTTCATACCTGCGGACAGAATCGGGACGATCTTTTTTGCAGGAGGCTGCTTCTGGGAAGTCGAAAACGCTTTCGAACACACATCGGGAGTTCTTGAAGCCCTGTCCGGATACATGGGAGGAACCACCGACAACCCCTCGTACGCTGACGTGTGCTCAGGAACCACAGGACATGCCGAAACAGTAAAAGTGGTCTTCGATACTTCAGTTGTAACATTCAAAGAGCTTGCAATGATATTTTTCGAGATTCATGACCCGACCCAGGTAAACCGTCAGGGATTGGATACAGGAACCCAGTATAGGTCATCCGTTTTCTACAACACGCAGGAACAGCTTACGGTGCTGGAAGAGCTGGTCCGCATTCTCGTGAGTCAGGGATATGAAGTTGTCACAGAACTGGTCCCCGCATGTGATTTCTGGCCGGCGGATGACTACCACCAGAACTATTTCGACAATAACGAAATCAGAGCTTCATGCCACACAAGGGTATGCAGATTTCCGCAGGATTGAATTGGTGATGGCTGTGATTACATCACCGGACATTCCGTTTTATTCCCGATCCCTGTGTTTCATAGAATGTGTAAGAAGATCAAGCTCGGTGGACACTTCAACGTAACGCAGTATAACACCGTCGGGAACATCAAGGGGCTCCAGCGTGAAGCTGAGGATGGCTCTGCAACCCATACTTACCAGGCTGTTTACGGCATTCTGTCCTTCATCCGGAGGAACCGATAATATGGCGATAAAATCATCCCGTTCACCGACAACCTCCCCGAGTTTATCAACTGGCTGAACGGTGATTCCCGCAATCGTTTTACCGACAATATCCGGGTCATTGTCGAAGATAGCGGAATAACTGTATCCACCGGTTCCGTCCAATCCCGATTCCAGGAGAGCGCTGCCGATGTTCCCGGCTCCAATCACAATCACCGGTGGAGGTTCACGGGTGCCGAGTATTCGTTTAATATTCTCAAGAAGCTCTGATACATCGTACCCGGAACCCTGCTTCCCGAATTCTCCGAAAACCGCCAGGTCTTTTCTTACTGCTGCAGATGAAATACCACATCTTTCCGACAGAAATTTCGAAGTCACTACGGCTTTCCCGTCTGTCCT
>JAUVUL010000160.1 GCA_030600975.1 Candidatus Aegiribacteria sp. | reverse complement strand
ATGTGCTTTCCACTTGGTCCTGTCGTACCGGGAGATGTGTTTCCCCTTGAAACGGTGATCCTCGTCGACCAACTCCCCTTTGGTATCGGAGTTTACGGCAACCGTGCTTGTGTAAACCCCTTTGGGTATGTTCAGTCTCCCTCACCTGGAGATCTGATACGGAGTTTTCAGAAGATCTCCTGTGTAGTACCAGTTCAGCGCCAGGAATCCAACGACGGGAAGAACAGAACCCAGAGCCAGACCCAGCAGTGCTTTGAATCCCCTTCGACCTTTTAAGGCAAGTACGATTGAGATGAGGATCCCCCATACGATTATGGGATATGGTTTCGTTGTCAGCGCCAGACCAAGGAGAAAACCGGATGCCAGAGTGCATACATAGCGGTTATTTTTCCAGTAAATACTCAGAAAGTACAGGCTCCAGGTTACGAACATCAAGTTTGAATTATGAGCCATATGGGTCGATGTCATAATCAGGAAGAAGGGTGAGAGCAGAAGCAGTATTGTGGTCAACTTCGCCATTCTGTCATTTGTCCACAACCGGATCAGCAAGAAGAGACCGATTAGAGATAACACTCCCTCAATCGGTCCCAGAATGGTAGTCAGATCAAACCAGACAAAGGGTGCCAAAAGGAATGAATGAGTTGGAGTGTATTGGCAGTACCACATTCCCCTTTCCATTATCAGATGCCTGCTGGGAAAAAATCTCTCCGGATCGGATACAGGTGGAACGGGGGCTGATAGCTCACCGGCGGCAAATATCTTCGCCTGGAAAAGATGTGCTGCTTCGTCTCCCCCTTTTGCTGTTCCCTCAAGCGGATAGATGGCCATCCAGGTGGTAAATGCGAACAGGAAGAGAGATGTAAGTGTAAGAAAAGTTATGACTCTGATTCCGTCCAGGAGACCGATTATGGAGAGTGTAAGATCCCCTCTGATCCGCTTCGAAACTGACCAGGCAATACAGATAAGAGCCGGGAAAAGAATAAGAAGCTGGATTATCTTATCGGTCGGGCCCTCTGTTCTTGAGCCTGAAAGAGCATAGACCGTAAAGACGGAGAGAAGAATAATCCCCAGTATCAATAAGGTAATATTTCGCATCTAAATCCATCTCCGTATAAATCAGTGCAATCTTTGAGTTCCGCTAACGATTCTCTGGAATCGCGTCCGCTTCATGCAAATTTAATATACCGCCTTGCAGGCAGCCGGACATATTCTTCTCCTTTTCTATACAAACCGGTTTACTATGATAATTAACTTGTATTCAAGATCAGGGTACGTTGTTGTGTACTCGCAATCTGGCTTTATCCCGCATCCGCCCAAGCCATAGCCAGGCAGCATTGCGAAAGTCAATACGAAGCCTGAGAATAGACTTGAGAATCTTCCACCTCTTCTTTGAATAGAACCGTCTGTAAGCTTCCTTCTGCAGGAGACGCAGTTCGCTTCCATTGATTTCGCTGAGATTGAAGTAACCTGACAGATAATTATAGTCGCTGAAATTCAGGGCAGATGAATCGACTGTTGACATTGTCTGCTCCCATAGAGGTGTTCCCGGATACGGTGTCACAATGAAGAAGCTTGCAAAGAAGAGATCGGTGCTCTCAGCATAGGCAATGGTCTTTTTCATCTGCTCAGCAGTTTCACCGGGAAATCCAAGCATGAAGTAGCCGCTCGTAACAATTCCTGCTTCATCAGCTAAGGTTATCGCCTTCTTTGCGATTTCGAGATTCAGGTTCTTACCGATCGCTTTCTGAAGTTCAGGGGACGCAGTTTCAATTCCAACTGCGAGATTTGTTGTTCCTGCTCTCGCAAGGAGGGTCACCAGTTCCCGATCCAGATGGTCGGCCCTTACGCCATTTGGAAATGCAAGAGATAATCCAAGATCGAGCTCGAGCAACTTGATGCAAATAGATGCGGCACGGTCATGATTAATATTGAAGCCATCGTCGAATATCTCAATGTCGGTTATTCCGAATGTCTCGACGATCTGTCTGATCTCCTCGACTACATTTTCCGCAGATCTGTAACGGAAGTTCTTCCCGAAAACATTGTGGCAGTAACTACACCGGTATGGACACCCTCTCGATGTGAAGATAGGCAGATACCTGCCTCGTTTAGTATTACCCGCTCGTCCCATCCGTGCATACTTCTTGATATCCACAAGATCCCATGCCGGAAATGGAATCGAATCCAGGTCGGAAATAAGCTTTCCCGGTGTACTCCACTCAATTTTCCCATTAACTCTCAGCGCGGTGCTGGGAATTCCCGAGATACAATCACCATTGGATATTCTCTTAATCAGTTCCGTAAACGCACTTTCGCCCTCCCCGATCACCAGCACGTCTATATTCATGTCTTCTTCGACATCATTCGTGCATGCGGAGATATGTGGTCCACCGACCATAACAACAGTCTCAGCGCTTCTTTTCCTGGCCATGGCTGAAATCCTGTGAAGGCTCTCCGCTTCACAAGTGAGTGCGGAGATTGCTACTACCTGCGGATCCCAGTCATCCAGCCGCTTCTGCAGCAAATTGTATGGATGCCGGTGGCAATGGAGATCCAGAATCTCTATTTCATGGCCCGGCTGGTTTGATCGCAGGTGCGAAGCCATGTACATCAATCCAAGCGGATATGAATACTGTGGAACCTCTCTGTTGAATGAAGATCCCTTCACCATCAGTATGCGCATTTTATTACTTCCTGTTCAGGCTGATCTCCCGGAGATATCAGAAAATCAGTGAATTCCCACCGGTCTTCCCATCTGAGCCGAATCCGGCAATCTCGGATCGGATACCGAGACGAATTTCCAGTTCTGAATCTCATTTATCCGGGGTAAACCCGACCTTGAAGCGGAGGGGAAAAAGTTCGGCGAGGGTGTAATGCTTGATCGAGTGGGGTGTTGCCAGTATCACGGGGAAATCATCATCGCAGAACTCGGCAAGCACTTGCCTGCAGGCACCGCAGGGTAGAGGTTCACCGTCAGGAGAGTATATCAGAATCCTTCTGAATTTCTTTTGCCCGCGCGTGACTGCTGAGAAGACAGCTGCCCTTTCAGCACAGATGGCAAGACCGTAGGAGGAATTCTCGACGTTGACTCCTGAATGCAGCCCTCCATTCTCATCTTCAATAACTGCGGTTACATGAAATCCTGAATATGGGCAGTAACAGTTCGATACGGCAGCCTTCGCCTTTGTAAGAAGTTCTTCGATACCATTAACCTGCATATTTAACCGGTCTCAGAAGGTTCTTTCGATAAAGGGCAGAGACCTGAGCTTATCGTTTGCGTTACGCAGCCTGAGGGAAATAACCTCTGAGAAGGCGCGAAGGACTTTAAGGCCTATCCTGGGATTTTCATTCAATATGGAGGCTACCTCAGAATGCTGGATCTTGGCCAGTTCAACTCTTGTGTGTGCGTATACGGAGGCGCTTCTGCTCCTGCGGTCAAGAAGGACCATCTCACCGAAGAAATCTCCTGTTTCCAGAACTCCAAGTATCTGCTCGATCCCCTCGTAGGTTCTTTTTGTGACACGGACTTTACCGGACAGGATCAGGTAAAGATATTCCCCCTGGTCATCCTCCCGGATGATAACACTGTTGGGAACAAGATCTGAATACTGGGCGTTGCTGACAAAATAATCGAGTTCTTCAGGTTCCAGATCCCGGAAGAGATAAGCGGAACTGAATACGTTGAGATGCTCCCGTGTAAATTCGCTGCTCATATTCTTTTTCCTTTCTTCTAGGAGTTAAACTATTAGTTATTCATATCAGGACAGTTTGTCCAGGTCCACAAAAACAGTTTTCTCTCTGGTGTAGACAACCTGTCCCGGTTTTCCCTTCCTTCTGCGGTTAACATACTGAACTCTGGTATAGTCGACAGGGATCACTCCGGAGGAGGCTCCGCTGCTCCTTGCAGCCTCGACCGCAGCTTCAAGTATTATCTCTCCCGGCGGATTGTCTGTCCTTCCATCGAGTTTGAGAACAACATGGGCGCCAGGATAACCTCGTGCATGGAACCATAGGTCGCCCCGTTTTCCCAGTCTGAAGGTAACCTCTTCGTTCTCCCGGGCATTTCTTCCGATGAAGTACCTCCAGTCACCGCTGAGCGCTTTCGCCTCTATCCTTCTCCTCCGATCATCCTGAACGCGCAGTTTCTTTCTGTGATTCCTGAGGAGTACTTCCAGTTCGTCAACCGTAAGGTCAGGTGCCACGGAGAGGGACCTTTCCAGAGATTCTATTTCATTCAGTGCATTACGCTTATGCTCTTCAAGGTTGCACTTTTCCTTTCCCGTATTGGATGCCTTCCTGAAAAACCTGGCGGCATTGGATTTGAGTGACCTGAAAGGTTTCAGCGGGATTTTATGTTCGCAGCCGTTCCAGTCCTTCAGCTCTATCTCTTTGAGACCTTTTCTTGAATTATCCGCGGTTGAGAGAAGCAGGCTACCCCATGTTCTGTACTTTTCAGGAGATACAAGTCTATCAATGGCAGCCATTACGCCTGAAAGTCTTCTTCTCAGGACCGATATCCTTTTGCGGAGAATGGCTGTCCATGTTTCAAGCCTGTCTTTCCTGATGCCGGTTGATTCTCCGGTCATCCTCATGGAAAGTGGATCCACTATTGGTTTTCCCTCGCCCAGCTCGATAGGCAGGGGGCCGTCAGGGCCCTCCCATGGCCTGAAATTCTGTTCCAACAGAGCCTTCTCCAGCTCCATCACCGTTTCGATAAGAGGTTTCTTTTTGATTTCCGACTGGCGGATCAGGGCTCTGGCAGTAACAGGGCCTACACCTTCAAGCATTTTGTAAAGCAATGCAGGAGTATTATCACCATTTTCAATAGATTCTCTCAGTTCAATGGAAGAGCTCCAGAACCCCGGAGACAGACCCGAAGATGGGGGTGGTACATAAACCTGTCCGGGGGCTACGGTTCTGTACCTGCTGATTCGCGCGGAAACCTTCCGGTGACAGGCAAGAATCCTGCTGTCTTCATTCCTGAGAAGGATAACGTTGGTGTTCCTGCCGGTGGCCTCAAAAATAAGAGTAACATCTGAATTCCCGTAGAGAAGCCCGCTTTTGAAGCATACATGCAGTATCCTGTCCGCACCCAGCTGGAGTATATCTATAACTTCAGCCCCTTCAAGGTGATGGCTCCATACAGGAACAGGCAGTTCAGTCATCTTCCCGGTCCCAATCCACCAGAGTCCTGGTGAATCCGGCCTGGCGCTCATAACAAGAATACCATCATCGAACATAAGACCGAATCCGTCCCTTATAACGGGGCAGCCGATCTTCCTGCATTTTCTGCCCAGGATCAGATCTTTCAGAGGCGGCAGCAGGGCGCTCAGGAAAACACCGTCCACCGAAGACTCCTTTCATGACAGATGGCTGATGAAACCTTTGAATTATGGTTAATATACATCCTGTTGCAGAATGTTGTCCGAATCATCGCCCTTGTGCTCAGGATGGCTGCTGGACGAGGGGAAGATCTCCAATTAACTTGTAAAGAACATATGCTCCTGGAAGCACAGCAGCTTCCTTCTCCTGGAGCTAACCCGCATATTTCACCAGCTTTTGTTTCGAAGCGTCGTAGACAGTTGTGGATACGAGGCTT
>JAUVUL010000006.1 GCA_030600975.1 Candidatus Aegiribacteria sp. | reverse complement strand
CAGGATTTATCGTATCATGAATCGGTATTCTATTAAGAATCTTCATACTGAAACCTATAAGAACCGAATTAAGCAACATCATAACCATCATCCTTTTCGTATCGGCCATGATTTCACCGTTTTCAATTGCTCTATCGAACATCGGATCGATGAACTCCATGCGCATAACGTTGAATTCATCCTGCATCTCATCGATGAGCAGACCTATGTTGGGATCTGTAATAATGGACAGGAAGGCCTTTGAAATGCCCGGGTTCGTCTTTACATACTCGACTCGGAACAGGACGTAATTCAACATGTTCTCCCTGAGGCTTAAATCGGACCTGAAAATCTCCCTGTTCAATGATCTGGCAATACTCAGAAGGTACCCCGCAAGAGCTTTGTAGTACCCCTCCTTATTGTTGAAGTAATAGTAAATCATCGGTTTTGAAACCCCCGATGATTCCGCTACCTGATCCATTGATATTTCCGAGAATGTCTTTTCAGACAGAAGCTCAACCCCTGCCTGAAGAAGCTTGTCCTTGTTACTATCGCTCAAGTTCAACCTCCAATAGTAATTCACTAGTTGAGTATGTATTCTACTTACTAGTAAGTAAATGTCAAGTTTCTATATGTTATTTGTTTGATAATTAAGTATATACCTTGTTTTTTTACAGGCTAAGAACGATACTGATTCGCTGCATTTCAGAGCTATCCGAACGCAATCACACATTTTCACCGGCAATCTGCAATTCATTCTAACCTTCCGATCGATCCCCTTGAGATCATGTATATTGCAGTGACGGAAATCCGGGGAAGGATGTGTGTTATGGGTAATGATCTTGAATCCAGGTTCAGGAGGATTATCAAGTCTCATTCAGTCAGGTATCCTCTCATGAAATGTACCGATATCTATAAACTGATCTACCAGGCTGCGATGGGTAGTGCCCATAGAGTACGATCCATTGATTCCGTAAGAAAGCACTTCGAAGAGGAAATCAGCAGCATTGGAATCGGGCCTGTAGAGCCTGTTGTGGATCCTATTGCCCATGACGGTAGCATTCTAAGGATAAACATTCGACCATATCTTCGTGCTGGATGCAATCCTGAGAAGCTCATCGAGGCGTTCGTACGAACCGGAAATGAATACACCGGCTCTACGGGAAAACTTGAGCTGTACTGCTGGTGGCTTATCCGAATGAAGGAAGAAGGTCTGCTTCCAGACGGTCTCAGAGCTATTGAACAATATCTGGATGCAATAGCTGAGTCGGATTATCCGGCTGTTCATCATTCATCAATTTACAGAAATGCCTATTCACCATCGTATAGAGTGATAGCATCCGTGTTGATCAGGGAGCTTGAAGTTATTCAGTAGAATGGAATCAGATTAAGATCGAGTTTCCGGTAATCACGGTCCGGTAAGAATAGAGTTCATGATGAACAGAATTCCAGCTACAGCCGTCAATGAGTAGAGAATCAGACCAACCCAGCTTATGTTTTTCTCCTGATCCAGCATGAAACGGGCTCTTTCAGGTTTCTTTTCCAGGTATACTACCTCGAATTCGGTTCCCATCAACTCTCTGGAACGGGAACCACACACATGTCTTCTGCTCTTGACATGGTAAGTATGGCCTTCACCATTCTTGAAATCGGCAATGAGCCTGTACTGGGAACTCTGAAGCTCGTCCTCATTCGGATAGGTGACCCTGTTAGTTACACAGGCTTTAGTACTGATACCTTCACTGAACAGATGGCAATCCTGTCGCCAATTGTAAATAAGCATCCAGAGACGCCCGGCACCGAAAACCAGAAAAATAATCCCTACTAACATGCATGATATCAATCAATAAGCGGAATCGTATCGAGTTTACCGTTAACAGAGACATCCAGCGCGTTTATCCATCCCTCAATATCCTGTCCCAGCGGCCCGATACTCAGGTCCAGGAGAAACCAGTCCTCTGTTCTTGAGACAATACCCCCAGCGGAATAGGAAGGTACAGAATCCACTATTGCTGAGAAGCTGTCCGGTTCAGAATATAGTGGCGAAGTCTGATATATCATTGCGTACGTAATCCCGGCCCGAGGTCCCCAGACCACGGGGACACTGTCTAGCTCACCGTCAACTACATATCGTGCGTCACCTGCAATCCACCTCAAGCGAAAACTTCCGATGTTCGCGGCCTGGGCTACTCCGGGATCAAATCCCAGCCAGCCATCGACGGTCCTGCCGGAAATTACAACCTGATTACGTGGAGTAAGCCTGATCATGAACGATGCAGACGAGTCAGGCCTGGTGAAAACATCCATCGAATCCAGACAGATAAGAATACATTCATTTTCATCAGGCAGTTGCGAATACATGAAGGAACTGGAAAACAATGAACCTGCTCCCGGATACATGGACATCACTGTAAGAATAAATGAAACAAGCATCTCATCCCTTTTTGAGCTTACTGAAAGATATCAATCCATATTATGATACAAATGTATGACATCCGCAGTAACAAAACCAGTCACCAAAGGTGAACGGTGCTGTTGCAGTGAAATCCTGTAACTGATGGATTGGAGTAATCTTATGGGCAACGGGATTAGAAACAACGATGAACTCAGGGACAGAATGGAATTACTGCTGGAACCGGGCGAGGTTATTCTTGCCTTCGGTATGGGAGTGACAGGCACAAGAACGGTTCTCGTGGCAGCCACTGACATGAGGCTTATTCTCGAAAAAGTTACTATTACCTTCAAGAGGAAAGAGCTTGAATACATCATGTACGACAGCCTGGAGGCGATAGAAGGCCGGAAAGGTGAATCCAGTATGCCCGGCTGGGCAAAAATAAATATCGAGTCTGCAATCATGAATCGAATTACAACTTCAGTACTAATTAAAATACCGGGTGAGAAGGTCACTCACATTCAGTTCAAACCAATGCTTCTCTTCAAGGGCAATAGCGGGAAAGGAATTGAAATAGCCCAGTCGATAGCAATGCAGAGACCGGAAATAAAAACATCCATAGATCTGAAAACGGAGAGAAAGGATGAACCGGGATGTCTTGTCAGAGCGATTAAGTGGGGAGCCATAGGCGGCATTGGTGGTGCTTTGATTGGGGCAGTTGCCATAAGAAATACAGGCGGCATTATTGGTTTTCTCGTGGCTGGCTTTTTCCTTGGAGCTGTGATAGCTCCTTTCTGGAGGGGGCTGAAAACCCAGATTACCGGAAGAGGGTAAAAACCAGGAATTACAGGCTTTCGCATTCTTCAACGAATTTTTTCCATATACTCGGAAATTCTTCAAGTGGTCTGCTGTCGGGAGTCCTCAACTCCAGCGTGGCAAACTTAACGTTAACCCGTATATCGGTGAATATCGTCGTAAGATGATCAAGAAATTCAGTAAAATTCCTTCCCTCAATGCTTCGAAAACGCTTGCCGCTCTTTAACTCGATCGCTTCAAATGCAAATTTGACAATATCTTCCAGTATTGATAGCGCGCCATTCTCAATGTTTAAATCCGGAAGGCAGCAGCGGCAGCTGTCCGTTCTGTTCCATATTTCTCTTCTGGTTCCGGACATTCCATGTTCAGCACTGGAAGCCATTTTGCAGAAAAGCGGATACAGCACTTCAAGATCCTCTTTGGAAGTAATAGCTGCATGAAGATGTATGGCAGCGGTGCCTTTCATCATATCCGGCCCTCTGCTGTCAACTTTCATAAATCTATCATGCATGAGGGAATACCTCTCCGAAGTAAGCAGAAGCGGTGCGGCATACCTTCCAGGTATATAATCGGTCCCGATGTACCTGATACCAGTTTCAATTTCTATTATGCTGTTCATACTCCGTACCCAGTCAAGGGTTTCATTGAACCCTCTATTATCCGAAGCTTTCAATGGCGGGCTCAGGTATTCTATCTGTCCGCCGGGTTCAAAGACAATTCTTCTGTTCCACTTCGAATGAATACCGTTATCCAGCCTGTATCCCACACTGAGAAGAAAATCATATAACCGGGACATGTCATCGTGATTTAGAATCCGGTCAGGGAGGAACTCATACTCGAATCCGTAGGTTCTGGGAAGTGAATTTCGTCTGGCCAGAATAGTATCAAGGAGCTTTTCTGCATATGCTGCTGAAATGCAATCAGTCTTTTCACAGGCTGTTCCAGGGCTCATGCGGTAAACTCCTTCATCCACAGGCTGAACGTCAGTACCGCAAAAATCCTGTCCGCTTCCGACACAAGGGTATCAGGGCCGATCCCATCAGCTGTAACACTGTTCCACATCTGCCTTGTCATCTGCTGGTCAAGAACGCCGGCGCGTTTTATTTCACCCCCCTGGAATATCTCCCTCACATAATCAGGTAGACTATCCCTCTGAAGAAGCCAGGCAGCCAAAGGTATCGTGAAAGGTTTCTTCTCCCTTAATGCGGTGACGGGATCGACCACACGATGCCTGCGGAGTGATTTCCTGCAGATGTATTTGCCCATTCTTTCCGCCAGGTTAACTTTCATATGCACAGGAAGCCCGGCTGCGAACTCAGCCAGCCTGTAATCAAGATAGGGGGTTCTGGTTTCAAGTGAATGACGCATGGAAAGCTTATCCAGCCTTAGAACCACGTAATCAGGTAGCCTTGATCTGCATTCCATTGCCAGGAACTGGTTCAGCGGATGCATACTGCTGTCAACCGCCGGCATGGCATCCTCGGGAAAGACAACTTCTCCAGTCTCCGTTCCCAGGAGTCTGGACAATTCAGACTGATTGAAAAGCAGTTCGCTCTGAATAAAACGTTTACGGGGATCAGAAGCCCTGACAGGCATGTAATTCCGTAGCTCAGGAAAATCCTTCAGAAGAAGTATTTTCTCTTTTTCCGACATGAGGCCGATCTCCTCGGCAGCCATCTCAAGAAGGAATTTCCTGTAACCGGCGAATACTTCGTCAGCCCCCTCACCAGTCAGGACCACCTTCACATGATCTGAAGCAAGGCTGCACACCTGGTCCGTTGGAATGATAGTACCCAGAGAGATGCAATCCTCGACTGACCTGATAAGCCGGGGAAGATCCTCAAGTGATCCGGGTTCGCAGGAACTGTGAATCAGTTTCGTGTTACGGAATACGCGATGCCCCGCTCTCATCAGTTCCCTGACATCATCCAGCTCATTGTAAAGGGGATCTTTGAAAGAAACGGTAAACAGTTTAAGGTCCGGTTGTTCGGCAGCTGCTATTGAAGCAACGGAAGCTGAATCAATACCGCCGCTGAGAAGGCTGGCAACTTCGACATCGGATCTCATTCTTATTCTGACCGCATCTTCAAGAAGCTGAATAAAACGGTCCTCAACCTCTTTACCGCTGTAGGAAACATCATCCCCACCGGGAAGATACTCCCAGTACCGTCTTATGCTGAAAGATCCGCTTTCAAGGCTGTAATCCAGAAAGGATCCCGGCGGAAGGCGCCGGATATTCCTGAACATGGTTCTTTCTCCCGGCACATATCGGTAAGAGAAGTATACCGGCAGGGATTCATGATCCAGCTCGGGTTTCATCAGGCTGCCTTCAAGAAGAGGCTTGATCTCGGATGAGAAGAAGAAACCTTCCTCAGTAAAAGTATAATAAAGTGGTTTGATTCCGAACCTGTCCCTGAAAAGAAGTACCCTTTTACGTTCCGGATCGAAAACTGCTCCCGCATACATCCCATTAAGACAATCCAAAAACTCAATTCCATTTTTCCTGTAAAGGTGCAGGGCTACTTCGATATCACCTCTGGTTGTGAATTCTTCCGATGAAACTTCATTTCTCAGTTCGATATAATTGTATACCTGTCCGTTGCATACGATTGCGCAGCCATCAGCGATTGAAACAACCGGCTGCATGCCGGTTTCCAGGTCGAGTATCGCAAGCCTCACGAAACCCAGCCCAACTAATGTATCGTCACTGGAAAAAACCTGTTCATCGGAATCATCGGGACCGCGATGCTTCTGGAGGGAACCCATTCTTTCAAGTCGCCCTCGAATCTCACCTGAGGTGAGCTGCCGGGAAATAATGCCGCTTACACCGCACATCTATTACAAATACCTCCGGTTAAGTCAGAGTTAAATGTGAATATAATCCCGTGTCAAGTAGTAGGAATTATAGGCGGGCAACGATGTGATATGGTTTCTGTTTTATCATGCTGTAACAGGTTCTTATGTCAGAAGATAAATTGGGGCTTACTTGATCCTGAGAACCTTGGCTCCCCTGACATTACCCGCGCGGAGTTCCGATAGAGCAAGGTTCGCATCTTCGAGAAGATATTCCTCTATCTCTGGCTGAATTCTCATCTCATCTGCCAGATCAAGAAATCCTGCTATATCCTGTCTGCTTACGTTAGCCACACTCTTGATCTCCTTCTCCATCCAGAGGTGCAAAGGATAGCTGATTCGAAGAAGATACTCCTTGTCAACGTCTTCCTTGCGGATCGCATTGATAACAAGCCTGCCCTCGGGAGCCAGGTTTTTCAATGCTTCAATCACCGGCTTCCAGGCCGGTGTGGTGTCAATGATACTGCGGAGCCTGACCGGAGATTCGGAAGCCGTGTCGCCTGCCCACACAGCACCAAGCTCTCTGGCGAATTCCCTCTCTCCGGGGTTCCTCGCAAAAACGAATACTTCCGTGTCCGGATATCTGAACCTCACCATTTTAAGAACAAGGTGAGCAGAACCTCCAAAACCTGTAAGACCAATGCTGTCTCCGTTCTCAATTCCTGATAACCTGAGCGACCGATAACCGATGGCGCCGGCGCAGAGAAGAGGTGCTGCTCTGGTGTCACTGAGATAATCGGGAATTGGGAATGCGGAACCCCCGGGAACTTTCATGAATTCAGCATATCCGCCGTTGGCATCTCTCCCGGTAGCCTTGAATTCGCTGCACAGGTTCTCGTTCCCCTCCAGGCAGTACCTGCAGCTGCCGCATGATGAGTAGAACCACCCTACTCCCACCCTTTCACCGACCTGTCTTGTTTTTACATCTTCACCGATTTTCACAATACGGCCGATAACTTCATGACCGGGAATCACCGGAAGAATTGGTGGTGCAGTGCGACCTTCGATCTCATCCAGCTCCGTATGGCAGACTCCGCATGCAAGAACTTCAAGAAGAACATCATTCATAACTGGTTCTGGAACAGGTAAATGCTCAAGTAACAGAGGATTGGGATTATTCCTGATATCACACAATTCAGAAAGAACCATAGCTTTCAAAATGTACCCTCACTTCCAGGTTTACCAAACCGGATAATCATTCAACAAACAGGTTATTTGAACTCTGCGACCAGATCGATATCAGGTTTCACTTTCACTATATAGATTCCGTTTATCCATTCCCTGTTGAACTCCATTAAAGGTACCAGCGCACCTCGAACAGGTCTCTGGGGAAAAATCCAGGTGTATTTCTTCTCAAGGAATTCTCCGGATATTTCTCCACGGGATTCCGTATGAAAAGCTATGGTGAATGTTTTCGGCATACCTGTCCCGAAATTCGAGATCAGAGTCGTCCATTTACCTGCAGGACACGATACTTTCCTTTTTCCAAACAAAGGCATGGTAAACAATCCCCTCTATTTCGAACAAGCAGTTTTTACAGTTGTGATAGATATAATCAAGATATTTGAACGGTAACAGATGAGTATTCGGTGTGAGTCAGAGCTTTACATGCTTAGTTCGGACAAGTACCCACATTAATGGTATAGAGCCAGCCCCTTCGTTCTGGTTATACTACCCCCTGGTGGACAAATTTCGAACTTCAGTATCGATCCTCGGATGAATCTTATCTCAGACGACAAACCCTTGTTGTCTCAGAGATCGCACCAGACTGTATTCTGCAGATATACAATCCGGAAGCAACAACTTCTCCGCTCTGGCTCCTGCCGTCCCAGACGTAGGAGTGCTGTCCGGCTCCAATATCCGACTCATCCAAGGTGCAGACAATCCTGCCTGAAAGGTCAAACACTATAATCGAAGTGTATCCCGGTTCGCAAAGCTCAAATGAGATGGATGCAGTGGAGCGGAAGGGATTCGGGCTGGCACATAGACCAAGCCTGCTGGAAGGTTCCAGGGTGATACCAGTTTGAGTGACTGTGAAGTTTATGGTATCTGCTGCAACGGCAACGCCACCATCGAATGCAGTGACTATGAGTTCGTTGGAGCCTACCTCTGCGAAGAGATCATCACGGTATGTGTACTTCAGACCGGTACCGAAGGCATAGAGGTTCCAATCCATTCCGGCAATGTAAACAACACCGTCCGTGATGGCCGGGCTGGAGAAGATAGTTTCACCGCCGGTTGTGTAAGACCAGATCTCTTCCCCGGTGTCGCAGTCCAAAGCAATAACTCTGGCAAGATCCGGGTTATAAAATTCCCCATAGAAAACAATCCCATCGGCAATGCCTGAAGAGCCGTGCTGCACGCCTGGTACCGACCAGATGGTGCTACCGGTGCCGGCATCAAGACAGTGATATGTATCCACCTGATCTGCAAAGAAGAGCCTGCCATCGTGATAAGCAGGAGTTGCTGCTATGAAGTGCATAAGAGTAATATCAACCTCCCAGATTGTAGTCCCTGTTATTGCATCAATTGCCCGTGTTCTGCCATCCTGACCGCTGATGTAGATAACATTGTCCACAACAACCGGAGATGAGTCCCAGTAGCCTTCATAGCTATCGGTGTTTTCCCAGATGATCGAGCCCGTATTTGCATCCAGGGCATACAAAGGAGTCTCTTGATTATCTATGAATGTTGGAATAAATACCATGCCGTTCCAGACTGTCATGCAGCTAGCCATTCCACCGGAGAGTGTATCCATCCATATTTCCATACCTGTTGCTGCATCAAAGCAATAGGCAAAGGATCTTCTCAGCAGAGGCGCATCATTCCTCCCACAATACACCATACCGTCAACTACTGCAGGTGTGCTTCCTTTCCAATTGGCAGCACCAGTGGCCCAGATCCTCTCACCGGTTAAAGCATCCAGGCACCATAATGAATCGCTTGCTGTGTACAGGAAACCATCCTTAACTGTAACTGCATCATCTGTCATACCAGTGTGGTACTTCCATATCAGTTCACCTGTGGCGGCATTCAGGGCATAGAGGGAATCAGTGCCCGCGTTGGAGGGATAATAGACAATTCCATTTACAATTACCGGTGTGGGGAACTCATGCCAATCTCCGGTGACCGACGCAGTCCAGAGTATTGTGTTGTCCATCGGAGCAGGTGACTCTGAAAAGCCATGATGAAGGTCGTTCTGCATGTATGTATACCAGTCGGTATTCAGCCGGGGGATCTGTATCACAGGCTGGCTGTTGAGTGAGTAGTGAACTGAATCGGGCAGCTCGTTGTCGTTCTCAACAATGGCCCTGACGGTGAGCCAGTCGCCGTCGTAGATCACTCCGTCAACAGGTTCTGTGATTGTAAGATTGGTGGTGGAGATCAGTATTACTGCAAGGAGAGTTTCAATCATGATCAGTCCTCCATTCACTGGTACGACAGTGATTCAATGGACACTGATTCATCCATATCGATGTGTGCTATATGATCATATCAGCGACCATCACTGGAGTCAATAATACACTCAGCTGTTCGCAATTCTGCGACCCCGTAGTGGATGCTTTCAGAATCATCGCAGTGAGGTCGACTTTGCCGTCAGTCAAATAATCCTGCTTGACGTTCTCAATTGGCACATACATTTTAATCAAGGATGGGAGGGTACCGGTGAAGCAATTCCTCACTTTGATGGTCGCAATGTTCTTACTCCTCACAGCAGCATGCATTTTCGGGAGTTCAGATCCCGAGTACATATATGACCAGTATAGGAAGTCGGTAGGCTCATTCATTGAGGAGTATTACGATAACGGCTGCTATGTATGTAAGATATATCTTGTACCACGAGAGTATTCACCAGACCACTTCTATATTGTCGAATCACCGGAAATGCTGGATTCAGTATTTGAAAGTATCTCCTATCATGGAGAAGATACACCCAGACTTGAAACGCTCTTTCCGGAGGGAGGTAAACTCCTCATTCTTAACGAGGAGCTTGGACAGAGAAATTTCAATGCATACGAGATTTCCGCATCAAACGACACCATAATAATTGATGTAACGTCAACATATCCATCTGAACCATATGATCCAGGATGGTATCCGCTCGTCATTCCAGTGGGCTTTGTCACATCGGACACGTATAGCCTGATCCCATGAGAGATATTCTGATATAGCTCTCGAGATCGTAAAAACTGCCACCCCAAACGGGATTCGAACTCTCTGGACGATTAGAACACTGAAATGCACAACAAGATGAAGATGATAGTCAGAAGAGCGTATGGATTCAGAAACTTCGCAAACTATAGATTAAGGGTCAGAGCCTTATGTGCTTAGATTGGATAGGTGCCCCTGTTAATGGTGTAGAGCCCAAAAATGGTGCCCCCGACACGACTCGAACGTGTGGCCTACGGTTTAGGAAACCGCCGCTCTATCCTGCTGAGCTACGGGGGCACCGGAGAGAGCAATTATGCAGTTTCATCGGAAATTAGTCAAACTAGCGATGCCTGTCAGATGAGATTCACCGAATCCCCATCAGCGTAGAGCATACCTTCTGCAGTGGGAACCAGCCTCGTTCCTGATAGCAGGACTCTATTGTTTTTTATCATGGTATTCAGATAGTCTCTGTTAATGCGAGTCCCTGTTTCAGTTTCAATCTTCTTCAGGTCAATGCCTGTGCTGCAGCGCAGTCCAAGCATTATCATTTCAAGGACTGTTTGCCCCGCTGTAATAACTTCGCTGTCAACCGTCGGTGACTGTCCGTGTCTCATCCTTTCGATGTATTCATCAAGAGAAGACACATTCCAGCTCCTTGTTACTGTCCCATCGAAACTGTGCGCAGAGGGGCCGAGTCCTATGTATGGAGTTCTGTTCCAGTAGGAGCTGTTATGCCTGGAAATATAGCTTTTACCCCGGGCGTAGTTTGAGACTTCGTAGTGGCTATAACCAATTCGAGTCAGAATCTCATCTGCAGCGAAGTACATATCCCGACAGGCTTCCTCGTCGGGTTTTGAAAGTACTCCGTCATTTATGGACTTGTATATTGGAGTTCCTTCTATCACTGAAAGCTCATAGCAGGACACATGTTCCGGGGCCAGTTCTTCAATATGCTCCAGATCTGTTATCCACTCCATCAAAGTCTGTCCGGGAACACCGTACATAAGATCGATTGATATATTTCGAAATCCAGCCTTCCTTGCACTCCTGAAAATATCGATTGCCTGGTCCGAACTATGTATTCTTCCAAGTGTTTCAAGTAAGGTATCATTGAAGGACTGGACACCGAGGCTCAATCTGTTGAAACCCGTCTCCCGTAACAGGTGAAGCTCCCTTTCCGTAACAGCACCGGGATTGGTCTCGATGGTATACTCAGCCACATGAGATACATCAGCTGTCTCACCTGCCTCGGCAAGAAATCCCTTCCAGAATTCTGGAGGAAGAAGCGTGGGGGTGCCGCCTCCCGCATAGATGGTCTTTATTATTCTACCGCTCACTCTTGTTCTGAGTTCGGACAGAAGAACATTACCGAAATGGCTGCGGGTATCCTCATCTGCACTGATTGAGTAGAACGAGCAGTAGTTGCACTTCATGATGCAGAAAGGAATATGAACATACAGCCCTGACGGTTTGTCTTTCAGTATTTCCAGCGTGAGTCCTCGAATTCAGTTTTCACTCTTCTCTCCATTATCAGGGGTAATGACATTCAAACGTTCAAGGAGTTGGAGCAGTGGTTCGTAATGACTTCCTTTCCAGTAGATCTTGTCGCAATCAGTGCAGATACTGAATTCATTGTAATACTTCTTCGTCAATGGTTCAAGCCGGTGCATGATCCTGTCCTTGCTGACAGGTTCAAGAAATGCACCACAATCAAGACATCTCATAAAGGGTTTTACCGAATTCCTCAGGTCAAGTCGCTGAAGTATTTCGGCTGCCTGTTCTTCAGGATCCTGACTGTGCAGATAGCATCCGTGAGTAACGATATTCCGCTTGAGAAGCATGGTATCCCTCGTCAGGAGTATTCTATTCTCATCTGCTGACATCTGCGCAAGCTCTTCATCGGGTATATCCCCCGGAAACTTCACATCAAATCCTAAAAGCCTGAGTATCAGGGCAAGCTTACCAAGGTGAACATCCAGGATGAAACGAGTTTTCCTTAATGGTTCAGGACGCAGAGCTATCAAGGGAGTTACATCAATACTCTCGAAGACGGGATATACACTTATTCTGTCTTCCGCATTGACAGTTGCCTCCAGGCCAACTGAGCTGCCGTTAATAAGTATAAGCTCTATTTCCGTATGTGGAATACCCGCCGATTCTATGAGGTGTTTGAGGGAGTTGCCTCCATTCAGTGGATAGCTGAAACTCCTGTATCTCCGGTGTTTCGGTAGAAAATCATTCAGCTCAGCGTAAACTCGCAAGGTTACGTTTCCCACTGATGAGATATTTTTACTCATCAGAACTCCAGGATATATTCTCAAAGATAGCATTGAAGGTGGGTTTGTTCATTTATCCTCCATAGAAACCATAATATAAGATGGATGAGTGAAATGTTGATGTCCAGGGGCTTGATAGGTTAATTGTGATAATATGGTAAATACAAGACCTGAGAGCATTGACGAAACAAGTCTGCCAACGGTATTGTCGATTTTGAACGATGGCTGATAATACTGGATGAAATTTACGCAGGACAGAATGCATTGGAGTACCTTGCAGGACGGAGAGGTGGAGTAGAATTGGGCATGAGGCCCCGTGGAGGTTTACACCAGTATGGTGAGGATGGTGCAAAGCTGGATGGATTGCTGGATTAACCAATGGAGCGTCTATTGTCCCGGCAAGTCACCGTAATAATCCTGCTGTGTCTGATCTGGTTCCTCGGAGTGTGGTTGGGCACAGGGTACGCCATCGATGATACTTACATCCATCTTACCTACGCAAGAAACCTCGCTACAGGACACGGCCTCTCTTTTGACCCCGCCTACGGTCCTCTGTATTCATGCACCAGCCCGGCCTGGGCAACGCTTCTTGCAGTAACTTACCGACTGGGGACAGGTGGTCTGGCCACGGCAAGGCTTCTTTCCTGCCTGGCAGGAGTTCTGACCATCTTCCTGCTCTACCGCCTTGCCAAGTCAGTGCTTTCCCGGGAAGCCGCATTTTTCCCACCAATTCTGTTAGCCCTTAACCCCTGGTGGGTGCGGTGGAGCTGCTCGGGGATGGAGACTTCTCTGGCCAGTCTGCTTGTGGTTGCCTGCCTCCTGCTGCATGTCCGGGGCAGGGAGAAAGCAGCCCTTGTTCTCTCAGGTCTTGGAATCATCGTCAGACCGGAATTGGCAGTGCTTGGGCCGATCCTGTTACTGTCCGGGAAGAGGAAGGGATGGCTGCAGCGTATAACGTGCTTTCCGTTCTGGCTTGTTCCCACCGTCGCCTGGGTTATTCT
>JAUVUL010000367.1 GCA_030600975.1 Candidatus Aegiribacteria sp. | reverse complement strand
CGGTCATGGCGACCATGACTTACGACGCAACCCCTAAAGGTTTTTTTACAATCATGGGCGATACGATCGAAAAAGCGGCACGCACACTCGAAGAAGCCGGTGCGGATGTTATAGGTTCCAACTGCGGAAACGGAATTGAGAACATGATCGGGATTGCATGGGAATACAGAAAGTATACCACTCTTCCCCTCATTATCCAGTCGAATGCCGGTCTTCCCTTATTCGAAGACGGGGAGCTTGTCTATCTGGAAACACCTGAATTTATGGCGCAGAAGTCAAAGGAACTGGTTGATGCCGGCGTGTCGATAATCGGCGGCTGCTGCGGAACAACCCCGGAACATATCAGGGCTATCAGGAATTCGATTTCGAATATTCAGCACTGATCTTGCCGGTGAGAAATGCGGACTATCTCAACCAATATGTCAGGGATGCCAGGAGCTGGAATGTGGAGCTCTCCATCCAGAGATGCTCTTCACCCAACCACCCACGAACAGGGACAGAGTTGAGCAGGAATTGAACGCCGGTGTCCAGTGAAAGCTGAGGCATAAAATGGAAGGATGCTTCCAGGCCATGAAGAGCAAGGTCACTTACGGGGCAAGAGGGTTTCCGGCGGATTACGAGTACTGGAAAAGGAAGGGGATGCTGGAGCTGAGTTCCTTCGCCGAGCTGCTGGAAAAGGTAAGGAGCAGTGACGGTGATGGAAGAGAATCTCATTGATAGAAAACCAATTCTTCTACTCCCATCCGTTCAACGAATTCATGGGAGATGGTCCGGAAACATCACCACATGCTGTCATAAGCACCAGGATGGCACATACGGAAAGAATGCTTAATATCCTTTCGTCCGATTGGAATGACTGCAAGATTCAAACGATTAGATATTACTCTGATTCTTACTCACAAGCAAACCGGAAGAACCTTGACCTGCATGAAGAAAGCGTTACATCTGCTCCTGAGATTGACATAACCTGACCAACCGTAATATTGTCATTCTTGTGTGTATCTGAAGAACAACAGAGAATTGATATTGAAATGATGGGAAGGTAACTGTGAACAACAAACGGTGGTTGGTGATATCAGTGATGATTGTATCGGCTCTGAATTGCAGTCAATCTTTGTCTGAACCTCAAGCGAATATTGGAGAGGAATTCCTGCTGGCTGAGCAGCAACAGATTAGAATTAACGAAACAAACCTGACTATTGAAGTTGTTCAGATCATTGATGGATTAGATGGATCTCAGGAAATCGGGGTGGGATCAGCTTATCTTCTGGTAACAAGTGAAGATGAACAGGATCTTGACATTTATCTGGAAACAGGTAACTGCAAAACGGTTGGGGAACATGAAATCCATTATATCGAAGTCTCATCCGATCAGGATGGATTAAAAGCCAGACTGGTGGTCAGATAAGATAGTTGTTCTGGATTGCATCGAATGCTTGAAGGCTGAAGGAGGATGAATATGAGAAGACTGCTTTTACTGTCGATTGTCCTGTTACCTCTGCTGGCATGTCAGGAGGAGGTGAAACTTGGACCCGATGAAGTAGTGGGTGCCTTTCTGGAGGCTGTTGAGAACCGGGATGCTTCAACGCTGGTCTCGTACCTCTCGGAAGGGGAGATCAGAAGCCTGGAACCCTTTGTGGAGGAAATAAAGCACAGCAGCGATCCAAACGGAATTCTGAGCATTGCAGGTATAGAACTCAGCGAAGAAGAGATCGAGGACCTGGATGCGGAAACATTCTATGAATTGTCCTTCGAAGCACACTGGGATGTTGTAGAAAGGATGAACATAGCTGATACGAATGTCGAGTATTTGATCGGCGAAACACGTATCTCCGGAGACTCCGCCTTCATCGATGTCACGCGAAAGATGGTCAATGCCGACGAGACTAACGTATGGGTGCTGCTGAGACAAGATGACTACTGGAAAATAGACAGTTACGAGGGTCTCTAGTCTGTTTGTCTCACAGGTTTTCGTCCATGTGGCCACCACCCTTTGGACATCTCCGGGCTATCAGAAGATCCCTGTTAAGTCATTAAACACGAAGACAAGCCGGTTACTGCATGGGTTCCGCTGAATGCAGCCATTCAAGTGCAGCCTCAAGCACCTCATCCCTGCCTGCCTGCATACCTTCAATGGTGGGGCTGACCTGCACATCAGGCAGTATGCCCACCCTTTGGGTTTCGCTTCCATCGGGATTGTAGACTCCGAGTCCTGTGAAGATCGTATTCACGCCACCCGGCAGAGAGACGTGCGTAATATTGCCATCCGCTCCCGCGGTGGGGTTGCCGAACACCCGCGCTGAGGGTGCAAGTCTCCAGGCCATGGCGTGGAACTCCGCACTGCTCATGGATCCCTCATCAATCAGAATCGCCACTCTGCCTTCGTAAGTAGAAGAATCGCCTCCGCCTGCATAAAGAGGTTCTCCCCATGTGAAAGTACCCGGATTACTGTGATCGGGGAAGGTCATATGAGTGAACACTGTCTTTTCAGGCAGGATAAAATCAGCCACCGCATATATCACGAACCCCCCGGGATAATCCCGCAGATCCAGGACCAGACCGTCCGAATACCGAAGTTCCTCTTTCATTTCTTCCACCTCATCTCTTGAGAGCAAAGCGGGGTAGATATATCCAGTTTCGTCATCCAGAAGGGTATATGAGCCATCACCAACCGCAGGCTGGTTTATCAGTTCCCAGTCCAGATCCTCTTTCTCCAGCCTTGATATCGTCACAACCTGCGTGTTACCACCCCTTTGAACGG
>JAUVUL010000258.1 GCA_030600975.1 Candidatus Aegiribacteria sp. | reverse complement strand
TAGACAGTTGTGGATACTAGGCTTGCGAGTGCAGACTCCGCAGGCGTACTTCTACAGTACGTCGAGGACGGATGTGCGAGTATAACGAAGTATACGCATCTGTATACGTCGCTGCAGTAAAATGCTGGTGAAATATGCAGGCTAGACTTATAAATATTCCAGATCGTAATGCCCGGGTGCTTTTCAGGATACTTTTACACTATTCCTAAACGATCTTTTATAAACTGATCCCAGTCAGTTTTCGGGTTATCAGGCTTGTCATCTCCCCAGGGAACGGTCTTAGTTGGTTCCTCCCGGTAGGATGTTGTTTTGAATCTTCCGGATGCAGGATTGCTTACGACTATTTTAATGGTTCCGGTCCGAGAGGTCAGATAAATCTTTCTGGATGATTTTGAAATATCGTACTTTCTGAAAACTGCTGCCCCTATCAGGTCGGGAAGCTTATTGCGCCCTTCCGGGTCGGAAGAGACTATAACAGTACCGGGTGACAGCTTTTCAAGCCTTTCCCACTGTGTTCCGTTCATGCTTCCATGATGAGCTGTTCTCAGAACTTTGCACTTTTTCGCAAGCATTCCTTCACTGTCGTACTGAGCCCAGTTCTCCATCTGTGCATCCCCTGCAAAGACCATACTGAATCGATCATACGTGAACCTTGTCATGACAGAAAGGTGGTTGGTGTTGAGCTTTCCGCACTGGTGAAGCTCTTTGAGAATATCGTTAGAAGGACCCAGGAGTTCAAGCAGTGGTTTATCTCCGAATGAGTCAAAGGTACCACCATCAGGGTAAATCCGTTCGTAACCGGAAAGGAAGTGAGAAGAAGTATCTGATTCGGGAGAATCAAGCAGGTTCAAAATCTCATGATAACCCACGTTAGTTGAAGTTTCAAACCAGAAGGGAGAAAGAATGACTTTCTGCACATGATATCTGTTCAGCAGACACTGAACTCCATCGTAATGATCTTCGTGTGGATGTGTAATAATGAGATGAGAAATTATTTTCTTTCCATCTGAATCAACCTTTGAATTCGGGATTATCATGTCGAGTAGTTTCCTGATTTTCCTTGGTTTTACAGCATCGATAACAATCACATTGCCTTCAGGTGTCTTGAGTATCGAAGTGTCTGCCTGACCGACATTGAGAATATATATTTCAGTATAATTCATAATGTTTCCTACTCACTGAAGGAATTTCGTTACAGATTCGGATCAGTACCGTCAGACATTCCGGGTTTCGGGAGTATTTTTTCCATTGAGAATACCTGTTCGAGATTCTCTTCCAGATCATTTCCTGATCGAGTTGTAAGCGCTTGTTTCAGTATTCTCTCCAGACTTAATCCATCAACAAGACCTGACTTATCTACTGAACCTCGATCCATGAAATACGAATAAGCCCTGCAGATTAATTCCGGTGAAAAACCCAGCTTTATCTCATACTCGTCAAGAGCTTCTACTGATACTTCTATCTCAAGGCCGGAAGGGAAATCTTCAATTATATCGTCCGGTGCATCGCCCCTGTCTATCATTTTTTCCAGCTCATCTTTTGGAAGCCAGCAGAGAATTCGGGTTAGACCTGTTCTCGCTGGATAGTATGCCCGAGCTATTGGAATGCTTATTGTCATGTTTTTCCTTTCAACTGCAGGGAAACTTGATTTTACCCCGGAGGCAACTCAGCCTTGAATAACACCCCGGCACGTCATATCCAGCCGTGTTTCCAATCTAAGAAAGAATACCGAGAGTAATCCTGGCCTGTCAAGCACAGAGCGTATGCTGTGATGAATTTCTGATTGGTGATAATTGAGAATTGTATTGACAATCTACACTCTTTAGAAGTGCCTTTCAATCATGATTAATAGGCATATATCCAAAGCAGTCAGAGAACTAGGCAAAGGTTATCCGGCGATTGCGATCACCGGACCGCGTCAATCAGGAAAAACAACACTGCTCTACTTCTACGATTCCGGACTGGCAGCCTTGCTTTTGAATATCAGGGAAGTCGAACAGCTGGAATCCAGGAGAAGGGTCAGGAGACCGCATATGAAGGAGCTTATTCCAATTCAAGTGAGATAATAAGTTCCGATTCATTCACTATTTCACCACGCCAGCTCAACTGGCGACCATCCAGGCTCACGGTAACTGTACCGTTCTCTGTTTGAAGGTGCTCTCTGGATTGCAGGAAAAAAGTTACCGATGAAACCTGCCAGAGATTATCAACTATTTCAGATATCACTCCGCCAGTTAAAAAGGAAAGGTAATTGCCATCCTTGCCAAGCTTCAGCATTGTGTTGTGCATCAGTGTGTTTTCGTCCACTGATTCTATGTTCATTGGATCGATTCCCCTGCATTCCGGCATTTCCTTGAATGTCATTTCTACGCAAATCCCGTTCTGGTTTCTGAATACCTGCAGGCATCTCTGATGTTCTTCCTGTTCGTTCTTCAAGTGGTAGGATGAATAGGCCCTCAGATTGTCAATATCAGGGATGGTAACTTGTTTGACGGGGAACCTGGTAAAAAGAAAATCACTTAAGAGAAGATCGCTATGAAAAAACTCCTGCTCCCAATTCGGGATATCATTATTGGCTAAGATCAGACATTGAGCTAATCCTGTTATTAATAAGCGTTGTCGCAAGTTTCGCCTGCCGAATGACAATTGGCTTAATTTGGAGAAGAATTCTTTCTCTCTTGAAACTGCAAACAGAGCTTTATCCCATGTTTTCTCCTGTCTGGACTGAAGATACTGGTACTGGCAATAGGTTGCCGGTCCTTCAATAGACTCCACTCTTTTTTCCATCTCCATGTATTCATTCCCTATAATCCCTTTTCTTTTCTCCCGGCAGGAGAATAGCAGGTCTAACATCTCTCCAGTGAGCTGAGGATCTTGATTACGAGCCATCTGAAGGAGAAGCCGGTTCTCAAAAAGCTTGAGGGCATCATTTTCAACATCTTCAGGGTAGGTAACTACCAGGGCAGGATCGTCAGACTTAAACGAGGTCATGTAGTTACGTTGGTAGACGTGGTGCATCTCATGAAACAGTTCAGCATAAAACAATTCTGCGAGATAGCAGCGATCATAGTAGTTGATCGCAGTCAGTGTGCCGTTAATATCTGCCTGTGTCGCGCCAAAAAGCTGCAGTTCAGCCTGTTCTCCCATCCATACATCATCCCCGAGATGAATAAACGATTTCGGAGGGAACGGATGCTTGTGAAGAAATGCAGGTCCACCTTGCCGGAAGATACAGACCGGACAAAGTTTCATGCCTGGCCAGATGATATGGACCAGGTTTTCAACCTCTGTGTAGAAAGTGTTCAGTCCGCCGGCATATAACCGATCATATGGATGGAGATTATGCCAGACCTCATTGGATTCAATGTTAACCACTTTTTCCTCCGGTAAAGGGCAAACACGTTCTGTCAAGCACAGAGCGAATGCCGGACGTTCTCTTTCAGTCGCTCAGGTCACTGGATGATCAGCCGTAGCCGGTTACCTTATGACCGTAACCTTGTCAGTGAACCAGCTGCTTATGTAGAAAGCCTCGCCGGACGGAAGGGCGCAGATATCATCGGGCTGGTGATCACCAGTCGGGAAACACTCTACGACCTGATTGTCAGAAGTCCGAATTACGGAAACGTCACTGCTGTTGCCGTGGGTGAGGTACAGGTACTCCTCTGTTGGATGTGCGCAGATGTGATTCGGATCAGGTTCGATATCTATATCGGCAACAATCGTGTTGCCGGACGTTTCGATAACGGTGAGAACGGGATCCAAATTGCTGATGACGTACACGTAGTCTCCAGCGGGTGTGGTGCACAGATCAACCGGAGACCAGTACACTATGCCCACAACAGCAGCTATGGAATTATCATCGGTATTGATCACCACCATTGCTCTGATACCACTATCAGCCACGTATACATAATCTCCCGAAGGAGCTGAACAGATGCCAATCGGATACCCGCCTGTGTATATCTTGCCTGCCAGAGTGTTATCGGCCGTTCGAATGACTGTCACGTAGCCATCGGTCGAATTGGAGACGTAGACGTACTCGTCCGAAGGCACCGTGCATATACCGAACTTATCCCCGGGCATTGACACTTCTGCAGAGACTGTGTTGTCTGATGTACGGATGACCGATACACCTC
>JAUVUL010000272.1 GCA_030600975.1 Candidatus Aegiribacteria sp. | reverse complement strand
GATTGGCCAGCATCTGAGCGAAGGGTTCGTAACCATAGTAATCTCTGTACCATGGGCCACCATGAACATAGAGAATCATGGGAAGAGGTTCATCACCGGCATCAAGGGGAAGTGTCAGATAACTGGGTAGTATGAGTCCGTCACGCGCAGGAATAAGAAGAGGTTGTACTTCAGACAGCCGGTAGTCATCAAGAGCGGGGATAGCGTTGAACAGGTAGGACATGGAGCGGGTAGTGCGATCGTAAATGTAATAGATGGCAGGGCTCTGCGGAGTGAAATAAACAACTATCCATGTACTGTCAGCATTGTCCCTGGAGGTAATCCCGAAGTCTCCAGGATGAAATTCACCGAGAAAATCGTAATCTGTCTGGATGGAAGGATCAAGAACCTTCACGTTTCTCCGGAGATAATGGAAACTTACTGCCCTGGGTTCACCAGTGAAGGGGTCAAAGGAAACACCGCCCACATCGGCCAGTGAATCGTGGGCGATCTCAGTTATCTCTCCGGTATCCAGATCCTGATAGAGAAGCTTTGTTGTGTTGGATTCCAGGTTGGACTGGTAGTAAATACCCCTGCCATCCTCACTGAAACGCTCGGGACTAACCATATCAAGGGCGGAAAAAGCTAAGAACTCCTCCCATTCATCCCCGCCGGCATCCTTCAGATAAATGACTATGGTACCGTCATCCGGATCGATGGTGCCCATTCCGCGAATATTCAAATCCTCGTCAGTCATATAACCAACAACCATGCAGCCGTCTTCGGTGGTTCCCGCGTTTTCCTGAAGAAGAGTAAGCTCTCCGGTCTCAAGGTCACAGGAATAGACATCGAAGAACATCGGATTGTTCCTGTTCATTTCGATGATAACCGTATTGGGCTGATCACGGTCGGTAGCGCTTACGTAGGCTTTGACCTCTTCGAAAGGAGTAAGATCAGTTACTTCTTCAGTCTCAACATTCAGCCTGTATACATGTGTGTTCTCTTCTCCTGCCTGGTCCTGCATATAGAGAATATCTTTACCGTTTTCCGCCCAGAAATAATTGGTTACACCACGGTTTGTATCGTAGGTGAGCTGCCTGGCCTCAGATCCATCGGTATTCATTACCCAGAGATTCAGAACACTGTCAACCGGGGCTATGTAAGCGATCTGCCCACCGTCAGGAGACAACTGGGGACGCATTCTTTCAGGATTACCAAACAATACGGTTCGGGGAATAAGCTCATCTGCCCCTTCGGATTCAACATGTTCGATCACTACATCGGAATCCATAGAATCTTCAGGTACCGCCGGGGATCCATCCTCCCCACAGGCAATCATTGTTATCAGACCCGTAAGAAGCGCTATCACAATGACTTGTGATCTGCTTTTCATCACATACTTCCTTCCCGAAACTGGGTTTGAACTAACTCGAATTCTTCATCCTGCAATACGATCACAAGTACTGATCCACTGTGGTGATGGTGTGTAAGCTATTGCTATAACAATCTTCGCTTGGATCAATATGGGTACTTTTCCTTATGCAACTTTATACCTATCATATATGAAGAATCGATAAATCCAAAATTCTCATGACAATAAAGGAGTATGTATATGCCAGGCAACATGTTCGATGATAAGGGCAGACTTAACATCCCAGAAGTAAGACATGATGATAATAAGACAATCAAGGCAGAAGTTGTGGTCAATGCGGTATACTGCCCTGAGGGACACAATCTGATCTCAGTTGATCATGAGGTATCGGGTTTCCCGGGAATCACAGTACAATTCCATGGCAGAAAGAGCGGAAGTGGACTTCTATCCCTCTCAGCAGTATTCGGAAACACCTCCTACATAGTAATCGAAGGAAATGTGGATCCGGATGAACCTCTTGATTTCTCATGCCCACGCTGCGGAACGGAGCTGGACGTTCTGGCAAGCTGTCCCTGCAACCCCAACGCTGTGACTGTAATGTGCTACCTTTATCCCAGACCGGACCCGCATCAGGCCATCGCCTTCTGTAACATTCTATCCTGTCCGAACTCGGCAGTTATCAGGTCAGGTGAGGCAATACGAATGCTTTCGGAATCACGTTATTAACTACCTCCCATGAAAGGTTGGTACAGACGCAGTGTGAGGGTGAATCGGGATGAACTGTCAGAAGAAAAAGAGAATGAGATCAGAGTCTCAGCAAAATCACCCTCACTGTTGGAATTAGCTGACAGTATTCTCGATATGATCTAAATCAGCTCTATTTCTTTCCAATCTCACTGTCAATCTGTTTCTGTACCCTGTTGAAGAGGTAATCCCCCTTAAATCCGGAAACATCAAGAAGGGCTCTGGTAAGGTCCTGAGTAGTTCTTTCAAGTTCCTGCATAAACTGCCCCTGGGCAAAATCCCGCTTCCCCTCGCTGTCTTCCTTTCCGAACAGGGCATTAAGGGATTCCTCGATCATCTGATCAAGACCCCATAGTTTGATGTGAAGAAGTTCATGAACCACAACCTGCTCAAGATAGGTTGGATCAAGATCTGACTTTATCATCACGGCAGCCATTCTGTTGCTCTCATCGATCTTGACATCGCCTGATTTACGCCATTCCTGATTCACGACAACAGGACGAATATCCCAGTCACTGAGACTCAGTAACGGTTTCCATTTAACCAGGTATCCACTTATCATTTCTTCATCAATGGGTCTCATACTATTCCATCCTGGGTTGAAGGCTATTCATTGCGGAACCTGCAGCCGGTCAGTTCATAATCAGCATTTTCCTTGTGATAATCGTTCCGGGAGCAGTCAATCTGATGAAGTAAAGTCCTGCTGAGAGCGATTCCCCGGAATCGGTCCCGAAATCCCAGACAGAAACATGCTCTCCGGGAGAAGAATCGCTATTCAGCGCTGTTACCCACCTTCCATTGATATCATACACGGCAAGATCAACGGTTCCACCGGTTCGTGGAATTAGGTATTCAACACTCATCTGTGAGGTAGCGGGATTCGGGTATGGTTCTCCCATCCAGCATGTCCGGGGAACAAAAGGAGTTTCTTCGATTCCAGTAGACGTCAGGTCGATGCTGTATACTTCTCCGCCGTTTCCCATCATTCTTGCATGCACAGCCTTGCCTGAAGCAGTCGAATAACATCCGTCGGAGCTGACACTGACACTGAAGATCGAGCCGGGTTCGTCAATGTCGTCAAGAAGTTGGAAGATGACGCTGCCGGTACGATCAAAGGCGGTAAAAACATCTCCCGAGGTTGCACCATACATTCCCCAGCTCCCGGCGACGATTACAGAACCATCTTCACTTATATCTATCGAAGTGACGAAATCACCATAATCGGTGTATTGCCACATCTGAGACGGTGCCCCTGCAGCGGGCCAGTCGAATGCGACTACCTTTCCCCTAAGCGGACTGGTTCCCATCGTTCCACCTGCAGCCGTTTCGCCGTCGCCACTTATTCCAGCGGCTGTTGCCCATGTATGTCCTGTATAGAAATTGCCGACCAGATCCCATGCGGTTCCGCTGAATTCGTACAGTTTGACGCGTCCATTGAACTCGCAATTCACCAATCTTGTACCATCATCGGATATCCTTGCGGGAGACTGACTGTTATTTCCTACAGGAGTTCCAACCAGGCTTCCGTCAGTCATCTCATAGACCTGGCATCCAGAATAATCGTCTCTGACAGAAACAAGGACGCGTGATCCATATCCGGTGATTTCCACCCCGCAGGTCTCGGTTCCGGGTACATAAAGTTCGATCTTCCAGACCTGGTCTCTTGTTGTAGTATTTTCACATATGAGGGAATCACCCGAAACGTTAATGTAGACAAGGTTCAGACCATCCTGCGTAATATCCTGTTTTCTTCCCGGATCAAGAGTTACGGTAGGCACGGATGACGAGGTCAGCCAGGCAAATACGCCATTTTGAATGGAACCGGCAGAGAATACCAGCGCGTCCTGTCCTGCGGCAACATCCAT
>JAUVUL010000239.1 GCA_030600975.1 Candidatus Aegiribacteria sp. | reverse complement strand
TGCAGGAATTCTCATGCCCTTTGAATTCGGAACATTCGGTTTATCCGGCACCAATGCCACCGGCAGGTACCGATCAAGGATTGCATTCGGATTCCAGAAGGATTTCAGTATCCTATATGGCAGCACAATGGGAGTGGAGTTCGATATTCAGTCCATAGAAGATAAGAACCCAGCCGTATCCGGCAGGACATTCATATACCTGGCTGAAATGCTGCCGAATGTACGATCATCTTACAGCGTAGGCTTCAATAGAGCTTCCGATTATAAACGGGCAGCTCTCTGTCTCGGAACCGGCGCACGCATCGATCTCGGGCAGGTGGATGTTGATCTGGGAATATCATGGATGAGCAGAAGCAGGGCGGGATTTTCTTTCCCTGAGCCCTTCATTTCCCATATCGATGATTCGGGAACCTATTTCTCTGCCGGATTATCCTGGAGGCTGTGATCCAGCAGTTTTCCCAGCGAAACCGCATACTCCCGGAGATCCTTCTCCAGACCGGCCCAGGCGCCGCTTACAAACATCAGAAGGTTTGAGCTCACAGAAAGCCTCAATTCTTCTGTTCTGATTTCTGAAGTATCAGCTGCCAGATGGGATATCCTCCTCCCCATTGTCCTGCAGAAGCGTACATCCAGCCCGGGAAACAGTGTTTGAAATCTCCCGATTTCGTTCTCAAGATAGTCTTTTAGCTCTCTGCTCACTGGCACAGGATATTCTCCTCGCAGATGGAATGTTCACAATAAGCATATCATTCATGTACACTTACGGATTAAACGCAAGTCGTTGTTGACAATGCAGTTCATATTTTGAAATATACTTCCGTACCATGCAATACATAACCCGAAGGGAAATCATGAAAGCACTCGCAGTATTTTTCATGTTACTGTTAGCTCTGACAATGGCATGCGGCGGCAGCAGCGGTAGTAACCCCGGCGATGCCGTAACCGAAATGTTCGATGCATTGAAGGCAGGAAACGGAGAAAGGGCAGTTTCATGCATGTCGGAAAGCGCCCTTGAGGAAATGGATGCGCAGCTGGAAATGATAAAGCTGGACCCTGAATCTTCAGCCATGCAGCTGGCCGCTGTAGGTATCGAGATAGAAACAGCGGATATTCCCGACATGTCCGTAAAGGATTTTGCCATAGTCATGTTCTCCTCACCGATGATAACGTCTATCATGGAATCCACCGATGTAAGTGTAGGCGAAGTCACTCTCGAGGGTGATATCGCGAAGGTCGAAGTAACTACTACATTCATGGGTGAAACCGAGACCCACACAATTGACGTAGTAAAGGAAGACGGCCAGTGGAAAGTTACAGAGTTCGGATTCAACATGTAGTCGCTTCTCAGCTGGAATAAATGCAGGACAACATGGGGGTGGATCTCAATGTGAAACATGCGCTGATTTCAGTTATTTGTCATTTGACAATGCTCATGTTTTGAATATATAATATAGATTAGTTATTTGATACTTAACGTTGTACTAATAAGGAGGAGAAATGAAAAAAGTAGCTTTCCTGTTGCTGTGTCTTGCCCTTACTGTTTCTGCCGCTGATCGATTTATAGAGTCTGGTTCCAGTACTCCTGCATTCGTAAAAGGTACCTATACTATTGTGACTTCCTTTGATCCTGATATGCCGGGAAGTGCATACGGTATGGCGTTAAAGGACGATGTTGCCAACAGCATGTGGATCGCCTGCTGGGGTGATGGATTCACCTACGAGTTCGATATAAGCACAGGCTTTGCCACCGGCAACAGCTGGGAAATAACAAACAGCATAGATGCCGATGATCTGGGCTTCTGTGAATACGGCAGTGGAAACCAGTATTTCATTGGCGATTATACTTTCAGCAACATCGGTGTATTCGACGATTCCGGAGTATGGGTTAAGGCCCTTGCGGGTCCTGCTTCTTTTGCTAACGTTTTTCCCATAGCTGCCGGACACGATATGATCTATTCCGAAAGAGGCGATGAGATCGCATGGGGCTCCTACACCGGCACTGAATCCTCAGTAACCTGGACTGTTGAAGTATCACCAATAGCATCCGGTTACGGAATGGCTGTATACGGTGACTACCTTTTCGCCTGCTCCGGAGTATTAGGTGAAGAAAATCTCTTAATCTTCGATATCAATGCAGACGGAAGTCTTAACTTGACTCCTGTATGGTCAACTGAATTCACCGAGGCAACTCCTAACGGAGCGATTGACTACGATGGAACGTATCTCTATCTCTACCCACAGAACGACTTTGTGTATACACTGGATATTGATTGGACGGGCGCCCTCGAGAATTCAACCTGGGGCCAGATCAAAGCTGAGTTTTAGTAACGTTTAGTTTACCTGGTGCGTAAAGGAGGCGGGGTTCATCCCCGCCTTCTGCCATATGAATGGGGTCCCATTGCTTTAGAGGTACAGGTCCCTCTCGCCATTTCTCACCCGTTCAAGCAGTTCAGATACTTTTACTCTCAGATCTTCACCGGGTAGCCTGCCGAGTTCTTCCTCCAGAAGTTTCCAACCCTTTTCTCCGGTCTCCCCGGCGGCGTAATCCTGCAGATATTCCGCAAAGGTCAGGATGGCGTTGGGCATGCAGAGGGTATGCACTTTCCCGCTCTTTGCAATATCCATGAAGTAATGTCCTGTTCTGCCGCACCTGTAACCGGCCGTGCAGAAGCTGGTAATCATGCCAAGGTCTACGAGATCGGATATTACTTCTTCAAGTGACCGGTTATCGGCCAGCTCGAATTGCTGCTTCTCCCCCTTCTTTTCCCCTGAGGCGTAACAGCCAACTCCGATGTTGGAACCAGCGTCAAGCTGGGTTATTCCCAGGGAAATGACTTCCCTGCGAACACTTTCAGGCTCCCTTGCGGTAAGTATCATTCCGGTATAGGGAACGGACAGCCTTATCACCGCGACCAGCTTTTTAAAATCCTTATCGTCTACGAGATGGGCGGGGTTTTCAACAAAAGGCGTATTGAGCGCTGGTTCCAGCCTTGGAAAACTTATAGTATGCGGACCCACACCGCCGAATCTACTTTCAAGGTCAATTGTATGCAGAAGCAGAGCCATTACTTCAAAACGGTAATCGAACAAACCAAAAAGGGCTCCTATTCCCACATCGTCCACCCCGGCTTCCATTGCCCTGTGAAGGGCGTAAAGCCTCCAGTGCATATTTCCCTTCAGCGTATCGGCAGGATGAACCCTGCGGTAGGTTTCCGGGTGGTAGGTTTCCTGGAAAACCTGAAATGTACCTATTCCGACCTCGGACAGCTTCCTGAGATCCTCTACTGACATAGGTGCCGCATTGATGTTGGCCCTTCGTATCTCATCACCACCATGGCTTGTTTCATATACGATTTTCAGAGTATGTGCTATGAAATCGGCACCGCTGGCAGGATGCTCACCGTAGACCATGATAAGCCGCTTGTGCCCCTCTGCGGTAAGGGCTTTCACCTCAGCCCTTATCTGGTCATCTGTAAGGCAGGTACGGGTAACCGCCCTGTTTTCCCTTCTGAATGCGCAGTACGCACAGTTATTAACGCAGTGATTTGATATGTAGAGAGGTGCGAAGAAAACAATCCTTCGACCGTAAACTTTCTGTTTTATCGAAAGGCCTGCAGCGAATATCTCCTCCCACAGCTCATCGCTACGACAGTTCAGGAGAGCTGCGGTTTCAGCTGGTTCCAGCCTTTCCAGTTCCAGTGATTTGGCTATTATTTCCTTGATCCTTGAATCCGGAGGATTCTTCTGTTTCTCCAGCTGATTCCAGATTATTTCCTCATCTACGAAATTCCTGCCATTATTAAGAAACCTGTCGATCTCATCCTGTTTAACCACGGAATCGATCCACTTTCTATCACTTTCCCTAAGGCTGCTCATACTATCGTACCTTATCAGAAGTGGCTTTCTCTACTATACCGGTTACAATGTTCTCGAAATCCTTGGCGAATTGTGAATGCCCGTTATGGTATATAAAAGGTTTTCCGCTGTCTCCCGAGGATACTATTTCAAGCTCTATAGGAATTCTTCCAAGGAAGGGAACTCCCATCTCAGACGCCATTTCCTCCCCGCCCCCGGAACCGAATAGTTCCGTTATGGAGCCACAATGAGGACAGACGAATCCTGACATATTCTCTATGACTCCGAGTACCGGAAGATTAAGAGCACGGCAGAACTGAATTGAGCGCCTAACGTCAGAAAGGGACATTTCCTGTGGGGTCGTAACAATAACAGCACCTGTAGGATCAGGTATGAGTTGAGCAACCGAAAGCGGTTCATCACCGGTTCCCGGAGGACAGTCCACGATCATGTAGTCCAGCTCACC
>JAUVUL010000109.1 GCA_030600975.1 Candidatus Aegiribacteria sp. | reverse complement strand
GATAATATCTCTTCCTGTTGCTATCATCTGTTCCAGTTCCCCTATATCATGAGAACGTTCCAGAGCAACCTCTTTGGTTATTTCCTTCTTCCTGTAAAGCTCAAAGAGGGATTGATTCATCGTTTTCATACCATACTTGTGACCGGCCTGCATAAGCCCGTAAATCTGGTGAAGTTTATCCTGGCGAATCGTTGCCTTGACTGCCGGGTTACATACAAGGACCTCCGCAACCAGCGCCCTGCCCGATCCTCTGGCCTTCGGTACCAGCTGCTGCGTGAGTATACCTATGGTTACAAATGACAGCTGACTTCTGACCTGATCCTGGCTTTCCGCTGGAAATGAGTCGATAATCCTGTTGATGGATTCATAAGTGGAGTTGGTGTGCAGGGTGGCCAGGGTAAGGTGGCCTGTCTCGGCGATATTCAGGGCTACCGACATCGTTTCCATATCCCTCATCTCACCGATCAGAACTACATCTGGATCCTGCCTTAGCACGTATCTCAGTGAATTGCCAAAGGACTTGGTGTCCTGTCCAATCTCCCTCTGATTAACGATACCTTTATCATGATGGTGTACGTATTCTATGGGATCCTCAATAGTTATGATATGACAATGCCTTGAAGCGTTTATTTTCCGGAGTATTGAGGCAAGTGTAGTTGATTTACCGCATCCTGTTGGTCCTGTAACAAGAATCAGACCCTGCCGTTTATCTGAGAAGGTCTTTACGACTTTCGGGAGTCCGAGTTCTTCGAAAGAAAGGATCTCATGGGGAATGGACCTGATGGCACAGGCTACACAGCCCCTCTGAAAGAATACGTTGGCCCTGAACCTTGAAAGACCTTTGATTCCGAATGCGAAGTCAAGCTCCTTCTCAAGCTCAAACCTCTTCTTCTGCTCATCCTTGATAAGGCTGTAAACGAGGTTCTGGGTATCCTGGGCTGTCAGAGGATCGTACTCCATCCTTTCCAGTTCACCATCAATCCGAACAACGGGAGGGGTTCCAACCGTAAGATGAAGGTCGGTAGCCCGTCTTTCCATCATTTCTTTCAAAAGCGTCTTAATAATCATATCACGCCGAATGTCCTTCCTCTGTCTGCTGAGCAGTTCTGCTCTTCAATTCCTCTATGACCCTCAGTACTTCCAGATCATCTTCAGCGGTACCCCTTGTAACTTCCTCAAGTGTCGTAACACCCGCCTTCAGCTTCGCAACAGCATCCATTCTAAGTGTTCTCATCCCGTTTCGAACAGCGAGAACCCGCAGCCCCCCTGCGGTAATCTTTTCAATAATGGACTGTTTTATATTCTTATCAATTGCGAGCACTTCGTAAAGACCCGTTCTTCCTTTGTAACCGGAACCGCTACATTTACTGCATCCTTTACCCTTGTATGTTGTATGACCGGCCATTTCAGCGGGGTCAACACCCGCTGCCTTGTATTCATCATCCGTATACTCATGGGGTGTTTTGCAGTATTTGCAGATCTTTCTTACAAGTCTCTGGGCCATGATCGTTCGAACTGCGGATGCTACAAGGAATGGCTTGATACCTATGTCAATCAACCTGTTCACTGTACTGGGGGCATCGTTTGTGTGTATAGTGGAAAAAACCAGATGCCCTGTAAGTGCAGCTTTTATAGCTATGCTGGCAGTTTCCAGGTCTCTTATTTCACCAACCATGATTATGTTGGGATCCTGCCTCAGAATGGCTCTGAGAGCCGAGGCGAAATCGTATCCTTTACTAAAATCGATCTGAGACTGGGTTAAACCTTCTAAATTGTACTCCACCGGTTCTTCAGCTGTATGGATGTTCACATTATCCGTGTTCAGTGCACTGAGAGCAGAATAAAGAGTTGTTGTCTTGCCGCTTCCCGTAGGACCTGTTACCAGAACGATACCGTATGGAGAACTGACCCCCTGCAAGAATAGTTTGAGCGCGTCTTCGGGAAAGCCCAGTTCCCGGAGGTCGAGCTCCAGGCTACCCCTGTCAAGGATACGCAGTACGATCTTCTCCCCGTTGATAGTAGGCACCGCACTTACACGGAAGTCAATCGATCTTCCATCAATTATGGCCTTGATTCGTCCATCCTGTGTTTTTCTTTTCTCTGCTATATTCATACTGGCCATTATTTTAAGCCTGCTTAAAATCTGAGGTTGCACTTTCTTGGGAAGTTTTCTGACCACGAAGCATTTACCGTCGCGCCTGTATCTTATTCTGAGGTGCTTCTCGTAAGGCTCTATATGAATATCACTGACTTCAGTAAGAACAGCCTTGGTAATGATCGAGTTTACAAATGCTACTATTGGACCTTCAGAGAGATTCGCGTATTCATCTTCCAGATCGTTCTCCTCATAATCCTCTTCCTCCTCATCCTCGTATCCAAGAGTATGCACTATCTCCAGATCATCGAGCTCTTCCTCATAATCATCCAGCTGATCTTTTACCGACACAAGGGCATCCTGCTTGCCGTACAGGTCATTCAGTGCTCTTCTTACGGCTGAGGGAGCTGAAGCATAGACTATGACTTCTTTTCCCACTGCGAATTTTACATCATCGATTGCGTAAAGATCCCCGGGGGAACCCATGCCGATATGTAAGTAGTCCTTTTCCTCTTTAAAGGGAGTCAGGAGGTATCTCCTGGCAGTCTCATCCGGAAGTGATTCTGCAAGGACGGGATCAATTTCCATTTCATTGAGAAACACAGGCTTTACAGAATAGATCTCGGATAGGTATTCGGTAATAAGGTCTTCAGGTACAATGCCCATTGATACCAGCTGGTCAGCAAGTTCGATCTCGCCAGGACCGTACTCGCTCACTATCTGATCGATTTCATCCCTGGTAACCATCCCGGATTCCAGAAGCATCATACCAAGTCTGTTGAGCAAAAATTACCTCCGTTATTCGTTCGAGATCGTTTCCCTTAGAACTTCATCGAATGTAGTCAGTCCGGCTTCCAGCTTTCTGAGAGCTGCTTCTCTCAGATTCACCATACCCTTCCTCAGAGCCTCCTTTTCAATCGCGATACTATTAGCATCCCCCTCTATCAGCTGCCTTATATCCTCGTCAACACGCATGACTTCGAAAATTCCCATTCTACCCTTGTAACCTGTTTTGTTGCAGTATGAACAACCGGTACCTTCGTAAAGATCGACTTTACTGAATCGTTCAGGGTCAATTCCTGCATCAATGAAGGCATCTTCCGGGACATGGATCTGAGTCTTGCATTTGGGGCATATCTTTCTGATAAGTCTCTGAGAGGCGATACATACCAGCGATGTACTCAGCATGAAGGGTTCGGTTCCCATGTCTATGAGCCTGTTTATAGTGCTTGGAGCATCGTTCGTATGTGTAGTTGAAAGCACCAGGTGCCCGGTAAGAGCGGCCCTTATCGCGATTTCACTGGTTTCCTTATCACGAATTTCTCCGACCATGATTATATCTGGATCCTGGCGAAGGTAAGCTCTGAGGGCGTTGGCGAAGGTCAATCCAACATCGGCATTCATCTGAACCTGGTTGACTCCCTTCAGATTGAATTCCACCGGGTTTTCAGCAGTCATTATGTTTACGCCGATGTCGTTAAGTTCTGTAAGAGCCGAGTACAGCGTGGTTGTTTTACCGCATCCGGTGGGTCCCGTAACCAGGACAATTCCAAAGGGTCTATGGATGCCTCTTCTGAATTCCTTGAGAGGTTCTTCTTCGAATCCAAGCTTATCAAGGTCAAGAATAACGGCGCTGCGGTCCAGCAGCCTGACTTCAACCTTTTCACCAAAAAGGGTAGGCAGGGTCGCGAGCCTCAAGTCTACAAACCTGTCACCGACCAATATCTTCTGCCTGCCGTCCTGCGGAAGATGGTGTTCAGCAATATCCATTCCACCTATGATTTTAAGTCGGCTGACCATAGATGACCTGTACTTTCGGCTTGGGCGCATTACCTCGTGAAGAATGCCGTCTATTCTGAATCTGACTCTGACGTATCTCTCGAAGGGCTCGAAATGAATGTCACTTGCCCCCCTCCTTACCGCATCCGCGATGAGACTGTTCACGAGCTTGACTACCGGAGAATCCGAAATACTATAGTCAAGATCTTCATCTTCGATGTCCTCTTCTTCATCCTCCTGGATTATCATGGATTCAAAGACTTCGTCGCCCATAAGCATTTCAGAATCTTCGACAATACCTTCGTCATCGATATCGGCAAGGGCTTCATGTATAGTGTTGCTCTTCTGCCTCTTCTCGCTATCCTCGACGGATACGATGGCCTCGGAATCCGGGTAGAATTTTGTCAGGGCTTTTCTTACCATACTGGAAGCACATATATGGGGTTCTATATCCATTCCCAATGAGAATCTCAGATCATCAATTGCAAAGAGGTTATTGGGGTCGGTCATGGCGACAATCAGTTTTCTGCCCTCTCTGCTAATGGGAATAACTTCATATCTTCTTGCTATATCACCTGATATGAGATTAATAACATCTTCATCAATGCTCGCTGCATTGAGATTTGCACTCTCGATACTCTGCTGTCTTGCCAGGAATTTATTCAGATCCTCTTCCGAAATGGCCTGGATACCCACCAGATGATATCCGAGTCTGCTGCCTTCTTCACTCTGTTTCTTGAGTGCTTTGTCAAGCTGCTTGTTTGTTATGATTCCTGAATTCAGAAGGAGCTGACCTATCTTCATGCTTATCAAGCCTCCAAAATCAGCTTATAAGCCAAGTTAGCATGCAGCACTCCTGTAATCATACACGCTCACATTCTGTTGTACATTATTACTATATGTAATATTTCATTTCGAACATTAATGAGCATATATATAAATGAAGTAAATGACCAGATGGTTGACAATCAGGATTTCAGATATCAGGAATCAGAAATTAATGGTTACCCAGATGTTCATTCCGACATCCCGCTGATTATACTGTGAATTGACCCTATCGGTTTTCCAGCCAAAAATACCTGTAAGCCCGGCAGTTACCGTGCCAAAATCGTAATTCAGAGCAGGTTCTATCCGCCACTCCTCTCTGTCGGTCTGCAGTTGCGCACCAACGAGGCTTCCGAAAAGCTCACTCCTGGTTCTGGATCTGGTTACATTGAGGCTTGTTGTGAGATCGCTCCGGAAACTTATCCGAAGCCTGTTAAGCAGCGGCAGAGGTATGGCGAAGCCACCGGGAGCGCTGAATGAGTATTGAATTCGAAATTGAAGGTTGCTGTTGTTGCTTTCAGTCTTTGCCTGCGTTCCTGTGAAGCTCTGCATTACTGTTCTGGTAATGTTGTCGCTGAGAGTTATCTGTACATCGTTCATGAGTGTAATGCTGATGTTGAACAGCGGTGTCCAGCTTGTCTTTTTCGTCTCCGTGGTCGGTGTATAGACATCACTTTCATATCTTCCGCTCTCACTTGTTTCAATATTGTAACCGGAGCTGGCTGAACCTGTCCTTATGATATCACTCAATCCGGGCAGCCTGTTCAATCCGGACCAGGAGAAGGATATGGAGGGCCAGGTCTTCGATCTCTGATTATTCCAGAATCCGGAATAGAGATTTCTGTTTTCCGATGATCTGTACTCAAGCCTGACCGACATCGAGGACACGGGCCTGAATCCTCCGGAAACCTGTAAGTTCCATCCCTTTGTCCTGTCCCATGGAACCACATCGTCAAGTACCGGATCGAGACCGGTCTGATAACGCCAGTCGGGAATGAATTCCATATCCCTGTAATTACTGCTTTCGGTTTCCGAATAGGTGATGCTCGGATCATTAATCATGTTTGCCCAGCGCTCAAGCTTTATCAGGAACCATCTGGGGCTCCCCGGTTCAGCCTCCTCGTCCAGCCTTTCATCCCGCAGCCTTGCAAGACTTCTTATGGTATGAACCAGTCCGATTCTGACATTAACCCTCCTGGTGGCGGAAACCGAATATCTTGGCAGCCCCAGCGAATCAGCGCCCAACAGAGTATGGGGAGCAAGCCTGGACTGACCGTATTGGGAATCAAAGGAGAATCTGGGGTTCAGATAGTCAAACAGATTGATATCCTGGGAAATACTGATATTCTGATTCCTTGATATCTCCCGTCCGACGTTCACGCCCAGGTTCCCCTCCCAGGGGAACAGCAGATCCCGCGTAAGTCCAAGGGAACCGCTGGCGGATAGCCCCTTCCAGAGGTTGAATGTAATTGACCCGCTTGATGACAGTGTACTCAATATCGTTGCTCTGGTCTGTACAGTATCATCATTGAGGAAGCTCCATCTCGTATCCCAGCTGTTCCTTCTTGCCAGGGACCAGCTTAGCCGCGAAGGCCTTATTCTGAAGAATTCAATTATAGGCAGGCTGAACAATTGCATCCTGCCTGGACTGATATCATACGAAAGTGAACCCTCGGCTGTACTGGAAGAATCCCTGGTTGAAGGTGTCATACCGTAACCACGCGTATACGTATGCATAAACCTGAAG
>JAUVUL010000093.1 GCA_030600975.1 Candidatus Aegiribacteria sp. | reverse complement strand
GGTTATGTAAAGATTGGCCTGGTGTACCGATATGGTGTCCAGAAGGTCCATGGACTTTACGATCGTGTCCATCGATGCCGAGGGCACTTCTCTCCACCCCGAACCGCAGCAGATTTGCGCTAAATCACGCTCAAGAAGTATCAGGGGATCAGTCTCCTCAGGAATTCCATCTTCATCTTGAATGGTTTCCTGCCCGCCTGTAACTACAGAGAATAATCCCGCCACTGCAGCGAGCGCAAGAATTATCAGGCCTATCTCACTCCACTTCATTTTCTATTATTTTCCCCCGGTACATTCATATTCGGAAACATGTTTGACTAAAAGAAGATTCTCTTCGTCCACTGCCAGGTCAAGGCAAATATAAGGGAGTATCATGATAAAAGTATTTCTTGTTGTTATTACTATTTTAGCAGCAAGTGCTGCAGGTGGTGATTCCGTTCAGGGAACATCAACTCAGGGAGGACTCAGCGGTTTTGTCTTTCTGCCCGGAAGCAGCGTACTGCAAGAGGGCTGCCTTCGTATTCAGGGTCGCCTGAATTATATAAACCTTAAAAGCTCTTCCGACAGCTACCTTGTTCTTCCCCTGAATGTAACCTGGGGTTTGATGGATGGGTTTGAGATAGGAGGAGAAATCCCTATCTATCTTGACGATTCCGCGAGGGAGGGCAGGCTGCTTGGAGATATTACCGCAGGATGTGCCTGGCTGTACGAAACCGCAAGGGGAGGTTCAGCCATTGTTCTCAGGGGTCAACTCAGGCTACCCACAGGCATGAATGGACGTGATCGTGGTTCCGAGCTTGTTCTAGGAGCTGCAACCAGTACGACCTTCCGCCTTTTCAGGCTTCAGGCTTCCGCTTCGTACGTACTCAACGGAAGTCGAAATCCCTTTAAGGACAGGATCAGCGATTATATGAATTTCTCTTTTGGAGGCGCCAGTTACATTACCGAGGATGTTCAGATAGTTTGTGCGATGGATGGGAACACATGGGGTGATGCTGGCCTGAGCGGTTCAGGAGTTCTATACCTTTTCGACAGTATCTCTCTGTTTGGAGTCCTCAGGGCAGGACTGAGCGGCGGAGAAACGTACAGTATCTCGGCAGGAGCTGCCTGGACGAGATCGGGTTTATAATCCCTATGGATTTGCGTAAGGTGAAATTTCCCTGAGTTTCTCAATGATGGATGGAAGAACTTCCAATACGTAGTCTATCTCCCTCCCGGTGGTATACCTGCTCAGACTGAACCGCAAAGCCGTGTTGGCATCCACAGCATCAATACCCATGGCCGAGAGAACGTAGCTGGAGGATTCGTCCCCGCTGCTGCATACGGAACCTGAAGAAACGCAAATACCCTCCATGTCAAGAAGGGTCATCACCGCTTCGCTTTCCACCCCCCTGAACAGAATTGTCACAGTATTGGGAAGTCTCTCGACGTCCGCACCCGCTATTACTGTTCCGGGGCATCTTTCAAGGATACCGCCCTCCAGTCTTTCAAGCAGCAGCCCTGTTATGCCATTTTCCTCCAAAAGGTGCCTGACCGCCAGTTCAGCCGCCACCCCGAGGCCTACTATCCCGGCAGTGTTGTAGGTGCCTGCCCGTATGCCTTTTTCCTGGTGGCCTCCCAGCATGAAGGGGGGAATTTCGATTCCCTTTCGGATGAAAAGGGCTCCCACTCCCTTGGGTCCGTGAAGTTTGTGGGCCGAAATACTGAGCATATCTATGCCCAATGATCGCACATCCACGGGGATCTTACCAACAGCCTGAACCGCGTCGGTGTGAAACAGCGCTCTTCTTTCATGTGCTTTGCGGGCTACTTCCGCAACCGGCATTATGACGCCGGTTTCGTTGTTGGCCATCATTATGGAAACCAGGCCGGTCTGCTCGCTGATAAAACTTTCAAGAGAGTTCATATTCAGGGTTCCATCATTGTTAACTTCTGAAAATCCAACAGGATGTCCCTTACTCTTAATGTATTCAGCCGTTTCAAGAACGGCAGGGTGTTCAATTTTTGATGTAACAAGTCCCGGCTTCAGCGGGTTTATCGTAGTAGCTCCAATGAGGGCCGTATTATCGCTTTCGGTTCCACCTGACGTAAAAACAATCTCTTCAGCATTGGCTCCAAGGAGGACAGCAACCTTCTCCCTTGCCGCTTCAATATCTTCCATGAGATCGCTTCCAAAGGAATGAAAGCTGGAGGGATTTCCGAACCTTTCCGTATAAAATGGAAGCATCGCGTCCAATACTTCCGGGGCAATTCTTGTAGTGGCATTATTGTCCAGATAGGCCTTCATCTGGTGACACTCACTTTCACTGTTTTTCCGGTACGCTTCTGCAATTCTTTTTCCAGTACTTCTGTGACTATTCCGTCATCTCCACCTGAAAGCCTGACACTTACGCGAATGGGGTGGACGTGTTCAATACTTATACTTCCATTTCCAATGGCTGCCGCAAGGTCTTCAGATATTTCTCTGAGGATAGATTCAAGGTGTTCCGCGGTGTTGTCTCTTCGGTGTCTGAAATCATCAATCGCCATCGAAAGAGCCTCATTCCCCATTACGGAACAGTGGTATTTTTCCTCCGGCATTCCGCCGAGGAATTCCACTATCTGATCGTTACTGATACCGAGAGCCTCTTCAAGAGTCTTTCCCTTTGCTATCTCAGTCAGGGCGGAGGCAGCGGCAATGGCTCCCGCACAGCCGAAGGTCATGAATTTGATCTCCGCGATTCTATCTTCGTCATCCACTTTTATATCAAGGGTCATGGCATCACCGCACTGAGGGGAACCAACCTCTGAATGGCAGTCAGGATTCAACAGCTGCCCCGTGTTCCTTGGATTCATGAAATGATCCATGAGTTTTTCAGAATATTTCCACATTGCTATGTTCCTAGATCTGTCCTTCTGTAAGATCTTCCAGCGTTTTTTCCTTCATAAAGGTGTAGTACATGTTCCTGAGCGTCATCCAGAGAGGCCTGGTTACACATTTGTCCATAAGGGTGCAACTCACCTGCTTGAAACCATCCTCAGGAGAACAACTCGTTTCTCCGGACATACAGTTCGTCGGGAGAAAATCAGCTTCAAGAACACTTACTACATCGAAGAGGCTTATCTTTCCGGGAGACATTCCCAGAACATAGCCCCCGCCTGGTCCTCTTTTCCCCTTTACTATCCCGTTACTCCTGAGCAGACCGAAAATCTGTTCAAGGTATCGTACTGAAACCTGCTCCTGCTCTGACAACAGAGCAAGGGATACGGGCTGTTTTTCACCCGCACTCATCATTCTGGCCATCCGGGCGAGAACACGCAACGCGTAACGGCTTCTTGTAGAAATAAGCATAGTATATTTACCACCTTTTCCTGTCGGAATATGAGTATATAGAGATATACTGGCCTGTCAAGTAATGCGTTTCCGCCGATAGAATTTTTTTGACAATACACTTCCCACAGCAATAGCTGCTGTTCCTGCCATCATAAGGAACAGGGCAAGTCTCAGGGCGGCTGGCAGAGGATCTCCGGTTCTTCCACTTCCAGCAAAGAACACATCAAGGTCAAGGATGATCGAGGCGGGACGGTAGTTGCCTCTATTGCTGATAACAAGTGCATAACTGCCCAGTCCCGGGACTTCCATTTCAAACGTGCCTGTAGATATTGACAGATACTTCAGTGTATCAACTATACCGGTATTGCTTCTCCACCTTATGTAATCATCAATGTGAAGAAGTATCAGTTCAATTGATGCGGTGTCAGGGCTGATACTGACAATCCCTTGCAGGCTGGCACTGTCCGAGAGGTGCTCCGGGAGTACGAATCTTAAGGTTCTGTACTGGGCTACGGGTATTTCCATTGTTTCCTGCCTCAGCAGAGTAATACTTCCTGCATTCAGCAGATGAACAAAGAGTGGTATTGCAAACATAAACCTCTTCATAATCATTTAGTATAGTACCGGCGGGCAAAAAAGACACATCCCTGACCCGCACTCAGTATGGATCCTTACTGAGAATTATTCCGAAGGAGGAGTCAGTTGTTGAAGCGGTCACGGTTCACGCTGACCGGGATCCGGCAGGTATTGAGGTTTTTCAGACGATTTCCTCCATATCAGCCTCGCCGGTTTCAACCCCGGCGGAATAGAGTCTTCCCAGAGCAATCGCCTGGATTATCAGGTAGAGACCTACAAGCAGAGGTATAAGACCCGTTCCAGCTACTATCAGCGGAAGTATTGATGAATCAGCGGCGTTCTCAATTGCTTCGGCAGCCCTTTGCAGGTGTTGTGTTGCTTCGCTGAAAGCTTCCTCGGTGGAGAAAAGATCACCTGCCAGGGAATCAACTCCGTCGGCAACTTCATCAAGGATCGGCTCCAGGGGCTGCAGCGTAACGGAAAGATGTTCCATCTGTGATATCATCTCTCCCGACGAATAGTAGGTATTGTTCAGGCTGGATATCGCTTCAGAGAAATAGTTCCTGCCGATCATCGAAGTTATGGTTGGTGGAAGGTTCTCAAGGCTTTCTCCCACAGTGAGAACCAACCTCCTCATCTCTTCCGTTGTCTGACTGATGCTGTTCACAGTAACCCAGGTTTCGTGAACAATCTCCTTTATGCTTCTTATTGAATTACTTACTTCGCTGACAAGGGAGGATGATGTACCAAAATCCTTCCCTATCAGCTCCACCGCCTCATTGGCGCTTTGAAGACCTTCAGAGATGGATACAAGGCCGCCCCTGACGGGGCCCCAGGCTGTAAATGCAATGATGATAATCACAGCCCCCGCCACAATGGCAATAATTCCTAGAATCCAGGAAAGCAAGATGGATAGGCTGTGAGATATCAGATTTTTCCTTTTCATTTTATATCCCCTGTTCCAGGAGTGTGTCCAGCAATGTACATTGTCGGACACACTCCTAGTATGTTCTGTAAAAGTTTGAATAAAAGTATCAAAGTTAGGAGATAAAAACAAGACTGAACCTGTCGGCTCTCATGCAGAGAGGTCAGGGTGTTTTCAGAAAGGCTGACGATCAGATGATTGATGAGATTATTCAGGCAGCTCACGAAGCCGGTTCAATCCTTCTCGCTGCCGCCCAGAGCGGGGTAGAAATATCAAGGAAGAGCAGTCACGAACTGGTGACAACCGCTGACTTACTCTCGGAAAAGTACCTGAAAACACGCCTTCTGGAAATCGTACCGGAAGCGGGTTTTCTGGGCGAGGAAAGCTGGGAAAGAGAGTTTCCTGCACCCCCTTTCTGGATTGTCGACCCACTGGACGGTACGAATAACTACGCTCACGGATATCCTGTCTGGGCTGTGAGCATAGCGTACTGGAACGGGAATGATGTAGAATACGGCTGCGTACACGATCCCGGAAGAAACGAAACTTTCTCAGCGTCCAGGGGATCGGGAACATGGATGAACGGCCGTCAGGTGTTTTCTACGAGTGTGAAGGAAATATCGGACTGCATATTCGCCACCGGCTTCCCCTACCACAGGAAAATAGATGATCCGGGTATGGACCTTGATGTCCTGAGGTATTTCCTCGGAAGGGTACAGGGAATACGCAGGGGGGGCTCCGCTGCGCTTGATCTGGCATACGTGGCATGCGGGAGGCTTGACGGATTCTGGGAAGAGCATCTGAAGCCCTGGGACATGGCCGCTGGTTTTCTTCTTACAACGGAATCGGGAGGAAAGGTATCCGCATACGAAGGCGGTAAATGGACCCCCTTTTCGGGAGGAGTTGTAGCTTCGGGCAAACCGATTCACCACACGATGCTGCAAGGAATTAAGAATAAAAAAGAGAGGTGACACATAACAGGGTCCTGTGTCACATCTCTTTATGCTTCTGGTGGAATTTACGGGTTGTCAGAATCCCAGGTTCACTCCGACGTAGAACATGTTGATCCCATCTACTTCGTTATCCGAGGCTATGGGTTTTGTGTACTTGTACTCTCCGAATACGCTGAGTGGAACCATTGGAGGCTCGAAGGCAACACCTATAACTCCATGAATGCCGGGATGAACGTGGTCGTAGGAATTGATGCTCATACTACCGCTTGTTTCGCTTCTGACAACCTGCGTCAGAATATCAGCGTCGCTGAAGAGTATATGGGCTCCACCGCCTGCGCCTATATAGGGTTTCAGGGGTAAAGTCCCTATGGGTATTTTTATTTTCATTGTAGCACCAAGGTCTATATCATAGAAAGTAGCAGTGTAATCGTTCAGCAGTTGAGAGCTGATACTGTCTGGAGACCATCCCCATTCGTCTTCAAGGTACTGGTAAAGACCATCAGGGTTCCCCTGGAAGTTCTGGTTGTATTCATCGTTAATATAGGTGATAAGGTACTGCTGCATTGTGATATCACTCTCACTGGAGGCGTAGGATCCGCTGATCTCAAGGTCTACAAGGCTCAGGAGAGGAAAAGTCAACTGTCCTCCGAAAACAGCGCTCGAGGCGCTCTGACCTGTTCTGGGATTGTCACCGCTATAGTAGCCGAGCCTGCCGCCGACCTTCATTCCGGCTGTGGCAATACCGCAAGCCAGCATCAGTATAAGAAATTTCTTCATTCCAGGGCTCCTTCCGGTGTTTCGTTTAATATACTGCAAGTTGGACGAAGGGCTAAATACAGTTTGAGAAAAAGGGGGCGGTTGCAGCCGCCCCCTGGGGGTACTAATTAGTGTCCTTGACCCTAGCGGAGGACCATTGCCTGTGTGAAAACGGCTCCTGCGGGAGTTGAAAAGCGTACGAAGTAAATCCCACTGGCGATTTCACCGGGTGTCCAATTAACGGAATGGTTACCAGCTCCGACCTCTTCGTTAACCAGTGTCTCCACTATGCGGCCGGTAATGTCGAATACCTGAACGGCAGCATGACCGGTAATCGGTGTGGAGAAGTTAAGGGAGGCGGTGTTTGTGATGGGGTTTGGGGTGGCAATAATGCACAGGGTCACCATTTCGGCAGCCTCTTCGGCATCTCC
>JAUVUL010000204.1 GCA_030600975.1 Candidatus Aegiribacteria sp. | reverse complement strand
TTCGTGGCGGACTGTATTCCCGGATTGATGGGCCATGCAGGACCACTGATATTCCGAACGGTTTCATCCGTGATTGTAACTTCAACGGTCGCGCCTACAGGAATCTCCAGCCAGGCGCGGTATACGGGCATCCTGGGATACGAGAATTCGCTGATATTCTCGGCACCTTCAATGCCAACGGCGGAATAGTTGCCTCCCCTGATAGCCAGGGTTCTGAACACAGGCGGTGGAGCCAAAAGCTCAAAAACAATACCGTCTGCCGATGATTCAAGAGTTGTAAGCCCGGATGCAAGGGTTGCTCCGGAAATAAGAAGCATTATGCAGAATAAGCCTTTCATGCGTTTTCCTTTCATACGTTGTGAAGTGTATAATATTTGAAATATGGTGTTCATAATGTTTGCAGTATTTATGAAACAATAGAATACCAAAAGTGGTTCCTGACGTAAAGGGTTCAGTCTCATGCTTTTTCGCAGGCTTTTATTGATTGTTCTTACATTATTATTCGCTGAAACCGTGAACAGCAGTGGTGGTATCTCATTGGTTCTGTCAGGCGGTGGTGCTCGTGGTTTTGCCCACGTTGGAGTTTTGCGTGCTCTTGAGGAGGAGAATGTCTGGATTCGAAGCGTAACCGGGGCAAGCATGGGTTCACTTATCGGTGGAATGTACTCCTGCGGTTATTCTCCCGCTTATATTGATTCCCTTGTAAGGAATACCGACTGGAGCCTGCTGTTTTCTTCCAAACCGGACAGCAGGTTGACGATGCTGCCTCTTCGACTGTCAAATTCCCATGACATTCTCAGGCTGCAGGTGAAGGGATTTACTCCGATTCTTCCCCGCAGTGCGGTTTCAACTCAGAGAGTGGGATCACTCCTGTCGTCACTTACCTGTCCGATCCAGGTTGAGGTCGGGCTGCATTTCGATTCCCTGCCGGTTCCTCTGAGGCTCGTGGCCTTTGATCTTGTAAGTTATGAAAGGATAGTCCACTCCTCCGGAAATGTCGCAAGGTGTCAGCTGAGCTCAATGGCGGTACCGGCGGTATTTCCTGCTGTAAGGATGGGAGATATGCTGCTGGTTGACGGAGGTGTGGGAGATAACATTCCTGTTGATGTAGCCCGGGAGACATGGGATTATCCCGTGCTTGCCGTGGACATTTCTTCGGAGCCGGCGGAGATTCCCGAAAATCCAACAATGATCCAGGTTGGCAGCCTGACGTACAGTGCGCTTTCAGCAAGGGTAAACAATCTCTACAGCGCTCAGCCGGATTTCTATTTCAGGCCGGACCTGCATAACGCGAAAAGCTACGATTTCACCAATGAAGCTGCCGACAGCCTGATAAAACTGGGATACATACAGATGCTTCAGTACCTGCGGGAACACCCTGAGATACCCAGGAATGAAAACATTTCTTCATCGGCAAGTGCTGATGAATTATCAGCCGGTGTAAGTGGAATAGAATACACAGGGCTGAGTGAAGTGTCAGAAGGTGCGGTTCTTGACTGGATGATACTCTCAAGAGGGGACAGGGCCACTTCCGTAAATCTGCGAGATGCTGCAGAAAAACTCTACGCTTCGGGGCTGTTTGACAGGGTAGATTACTTCCTTGAACCTTCTTCTGATTCCGGATACGTAAACATCGTCTATACTTTTACGGAACGGGAACCTTCGTCTATTGGTATTGGAATGACATACAACAACCAGTTCGGGCTGGACGGCAGGATCACCTACAGACACCTGAATTTACTGAACGCGGGTGATCACCTGATAGTGAATGTCGGAGGCGGGGACGGATATGTGTTTACAGAATTACGGGTTCTCGACCTGTCATCCGGAAGAAGGAAATGGTTCGCCGATTACTCGCTTTCAGGTTATCAGATGCAGGTAAAGGCCTTCGAAAGGGACGGCAGTTCATCCTACAGGGTTGTTACAGAAGGCCACGGGGACATTGCTCGAGGATTCTCCGCAGGCTGGTCGGGGCTTAACGAAATAGGTGTTGCGGGAACCGTTCACAGGTACGGGGCCAATGAATTCCAGGGATTTATTTCGATTTTCTTCAGTCACCTCACTGAAACGATGGACAATCCGGTACATCCTAAAAAAGGTGTACGATTCGAAACAAGGATCTCATGGGCTCCCCTTATGACTCATAAACATCTGAGCCTGGGATATGATTTCGAGGGTGCGGTTCCTTTCCTCAGGAAAGGGACGATGGTTCTGAACGTCTGGGGACAGCTGCTTGCAGGAACCACCTGGGACTGGCAGGAATCCCGGCTCTCGGCAGCAAGGAACATCCCCGGGATGCCATACTATTCTCTTCCGTCAAGGCAGAGGATCGCGGGACTCGCAGGGTTCCGGAGAGAGCTGAACGGGCCTTTCTTTCTTTCAATCGAGGCCGGCTCGGTATGCGACTGGGAATCACCCCTTGAAATCGAAGACAGCGAATGGACCTGGGGAGCCGGGCTTGCAGCCGGGCTCGATACACCCATGGGTCCTGCTTCAGTCAGCTGGGGGTGGTCTTCGGAGTTCCACAGCAGATGGACAGTATCGGTGGGATCTTCATCAACGTATGGACCGGGGAGGTAGAAACTGGCACTGATCAGAAAGGCCGGTTCCATAAGGGCTGAGCGTGAATCCAAACAGGGTTACAGGAATGTGATTTCAAGAATTCTAGCCGGGCCGGCCCAGGGTTGCGACGGCCTTACCGTAAGACTGCTTACGATAAAACCCGAAGGAAGGCTTCCAAGAACGGAATTCGACTTCCAGCGTGTGGTAACAGTGCTTCAGGGAGAACTTCTTTTCATGGACGGGGATGGAGCGATGCACATGATCGGCGAAGGAGACGTCATTATTATCCGTCCTTATGAGAGACACCATTTTCAGAACGACTCATCATCCCTTGCCCGAATCTACATAGCCGAGATCCGGGGTCGGACATAACAACGTACACTTATGAAACACAATATTCCATAATAATATGTTTATAATATTTATTTATTATAAATATCCTGGAATATCTGTCCTTATACTTGACAGATCATATTTCACGTAATATCTACATAACAGTGTCCGTTCATGAAGCGAAGAAACACATTGCGGGTATTTCATGAAACGATTGAACTGAAGATTCTCGTATGAAAGCAGGGAGGAAATAGTGAAACTGATTACAGCACTAGTAATGACGGCTCTTATAATAAGCTGCGGCGGAGAAGAGACAACCGGGGACGTTCCGCTTGAGGGAGTAACAGAAGTTCCCACAGTCTATCTTGTTCCTGTGGATTCCATTGGTGTTGAAATGGGTGACTCTGTATACGTTATGGGATCAATAGAAGGGCTTGCATACGGCCCCGATGGTAATATTGCAATACTTGACTGCGCCCGTGCATGTATTCGGATTTATTCTCCGGAGGGTGAGTTCCTCAGGCAGATAGGCAGCAGGGGAAATGGCCCGGGAGAGTTTCAGAGCATCGCGTTCCTGGGAATCTCCGAAGATGGTCATGTCTATCTGACTGGTGACGGCAGCGAGATACTCGGAGTGCACCAGTTCGATTATTACACCGGCGATTGGCTGGGCTCGTTTCCTTCACTGGGAACCCCTCCCACCTGCATTGAAGGTGCCGAAGACAGCTTCTACGTCAGGAAGGATATCAATTTTGATTTCTCCTCCGATGAACCGCAGCTGTTGATAAGTATTGCAAAGTTCACGTGCGGTGATGATGACCCTGTGATAACTTATATTGAAGATACGGCACCCTTTAACCCAGGCAATATGGCCTCAATGATTGAACTTGTATGGTACGGATACGATATAGCCGCCGACTTCTCGGAAAATACATATATAGCACCCAGATCTTCCGAGGAAGCAGTGGTTATCATCTATGGTTCCGATGGCGAAGAAACCGGGCGTATTGAGCTTGATCTCGAACCGGTATTGAGGACGGATGAAGAAATAGAGATGGAAAGGCTGATCCTTACAGCAAAAATGTCAGCCATGGGGAATGATCAGATGCCTCCCCTTGAGCCCGACCCCTACAAACCACTGATCAGAGGTCTTGAAATTGATGGAGAAGGAAATATCTGGGTCCAGCATGGCGGTCCCAATGTGCCTACATTCAGCGTGTTCAACAGCTCGGGGGAACTGATATACAACGCTGAAGTAGCAGGAGACTATACGGACGGCAATTCATGGAGATTTCACATTGACGGCAACGGAATCCTCGCCTATGCAGAGGATCCCGCCGATGGTTACCAGAAAGTCTATATATTGGAAGTGATTCAGTAGCTGATAGAAACAATCTGAATGTACGGATTGATATCAGCTTTCATAGTTCGTCATAAGATTTGATGCTGTCTGTACAGCGCCGTATGCATTACTTGCGTACCCGTCTGCCCCAATTGAATCCGCGTACTCCTCGGTCAGCACAGCTCCTCCAACCATAACACGAGCTGTAACTCCCCTGGATTTTGAAAGAGAAATGACCTTTTCCATCTCAGGTGCTGTTGTGCTCATAAGTGCTGACAGAGCTATTATATGAGCATTGGTTTCCGCGGCCTTCGCTACAATATCATCGGCATGCACATCCTTACCGAGATCGAAAACCTCAAACCCGGCGTTTCGGAGGAAGAGGGCAACAAGATTCTTACCGATGTCATGTATATCACCTCTCACCGATGCAAGAACTATCCTGCCTTTACATGAAGATACGTTCTCCTTTTCAAGGTAAGGTCTGAGAAGCTTCGTCAGGACGTCAGAAGCGCCGGCCGCAGCGATAAGATGAGGGAGGAAAAGCTGTGTCCGGTTGGAACGTGGGATGAACGG
>JAUVUL010000130.1 GCA_030600975.1 Candidatus Aegiribacteria sp. | reverse complement strand
GTGAACTTACTATTCTTCATAGCAGTTCCCCATAGAAGAAGCAGAGCAAAGGCAGTGATCACAGTTCCAAGAGTACCAAACAGCCAGAGTGAATGATGGCCGTCAAGCATCATTCTCATGCCGATATTCCACTGGGGAAGGGGGATGGGATTCTCAAAAGGATGAACAGGCTGATGGATTTCTCCGAACGTACCGATAAGCGCCATGAGAATCGAAGGAAGCACAAGCACAGCAGCTATGAACAGATGTTTCCTGCTGATACTTATAAATTTCGCAAGCCCTATGATAAAAAACGGTATTATCGGAATAAGGTGTCTCGGTCCGAAAGCCCACCCGCCCGTTGGCATGTAATAAGCTGAAAACAGTATTATATATGTAATTATCACCAGAGGGAGAGGGTTCTTTTTCAGTACCGGAATTAATCGTTTCCCCTGGAAGAAACCTGCAATACCCAGGACCGTCCACGGCATATAGAAGAAAAGACCTCTTTCAGGTGAGAGCAGAAGAAGGTAGATCGCTTTTGGGGAAGGGAATGTAAAACCGAAAAGTCCCCTGCTCATTCCCTCAAAAGCCACGGCTGTTTCCAACGAGTATCCCATGGTTAAAGGGCTGCCGAAGGCGATCCAGTTGTGAAGGAACTGCGGCATAAACGCCAGAATGATTATTCCGGCAAGCCTGATGAATTTAAAGGGATTCCAGTATTTCCCTCCACGATAGGCTGCAAGAATCAGGAATGGCAGCATCACGGGGAATTCCGTTGCGGCTGCAAGCGCGCCGAAGATATCTGCCTGCAGGTATTTTTCCCTGTTCTGACAATAGTAGCTCATGAATAGAAAAAACGCAGCTGGAACATGACCATACAGTAGAGTTGAGTAGGGTAGAAGAATGCTTCCCGCCCCAAGGGCAAGTAACGGAAGAAACGGAGGTTTTTCTGTCCGCTTGAATTCCCTCATCACAAAGAGTAACAGAAGTATGAAAGAAATACCTGCGGAAAGACGCTCTGCAATGTACCTGTACGCTGATTGTGGTATTTCGAGTTCTGTTAGATTTGCTATGGCTTTAGTGATTCCGTAAGGTATTGCTGCGAATATCGATGTTAATACTGCTTTATCACAGTAGTAATGACCATTTGCATAAGCCCTGTCGTTCGTTAATTCTATATACGGATCTATGACGATGGAAGTGTTATCAACCAGCTGCCTTGAAAGAGCCCATCTTGTTACTACATTGTCGTAAGGGTAGGGGTGGAACACAGAAAGAATCGTTAGAGATATAAGCAGAATCATTATCATCTGATGTTTTCTGAAAGTTGAATCAGGCAAAGTATTCCTCTTACATAGTACAGAACACCATTATTCCCTCTGGACTCAAGCGATCATTACAACCTTATAATATTCATATGATATAAAAATGCAAATTGTCCGTCTGAAATCATAGCCCAACCATAATACATAATCAGCCTTGACATTCTGACATATTTGCGGATACAATCTCCCTGTACGGCGAAATTCTTTCCGAAGGGATATTTTGAACAGAATTCTTGAATTTTTATGGATAATTGTCCGTATAACTGTGTTCTGGTTCTCTGTATACGGAATTGGTGATATAGTCCGTCATTACTTTAAAAGAACCGGTTACAAATTACCTGCCAGCTTTGCAGGTATCGTTAGCCTGCTTGCATTATCGCTTCCCTTAAGTCTTATCGGCATATTCAGCAGGCCTGTGCTTACAGCTTTTCTTTTAACAGGCGCATTAATCAAAATAGTAACACTGGTCAGGAATAAGCAGGATTTTCCCCGGTTCAAAATGTCCGGGATACATGGGTTGATATTACTTGCCATTGCGGGTTTCATTTTAGTGACAAATACGATGAGGGCATCTGAACCACAGACAAATCCTGACGCATTGACCGCATATGCAGTACAGCCCGACAGGTGGCTCACATCAGGCAGGATATACTACATTGAGGATAGCAAGTTCTCAGGATTGCCGTCAACTGGTGAAATACTTGCTGCATGGCCAGCTTCACTATCTTCATCAAGAACTGATCAACTGTCCCTTCTGCAGGTATTCCAGATGAGTATGCTTCTGTTCTCTGCTATTGCTGCATGGAAAATTCTTGGCAGAGGTAAAAATGCTTTACTGATAACAGTCATTGCCTGCATGGCGACCTCCATGCTTGCCGGCTGGGCTTCATTGCCAAAAATAGAGATGACACTTCTCTACTTCTCAACAGTTGCCATTTGCCTGCTTTACAGAGGATACATAAATAAGGAAAGACCATTCGATCCTGTTCCTTTTCTCGCCATGGGATTGGCTCTGGGCACGAAGCTCACAGCATATGTACTGCTTCCATCTTTTCTGCTGTTTGCTATTGCATCCCCGACATATAGAAAACTGAAAAATGTACTGATCTGGAGCGCAGTTCTCGCGGCAATTCCACTTGCATTCGCTGTGAGGACGATGATGCATACCGGAGCACTTTTCTATCCGCATTCGACTTCATTCTTCAAGGCTGATGAGGATCATATCCTTCTGGAAGTTCCCGAGATAACTGAACTGGCCAGAGAGAATGCGGCTCCGAATGATCTTCTGGTGAATACGGAGCACGTGTCGTTATTCGTAAATATTTCTGAATTGATATCTTCCTGGGGTTTACCGGCGTTTGTCTTTCTGCTGGGTTTGGCTTCCCTGGCCATGCGTCGGAGATTACACGATGTCCTGCTTCCACTGGCTGCTGTGCTCATATACTGCCTGATTGCCTCAGTAGTCTTCAATCCCCTCAGATGGGGTGCGAAATACGCATTTCTTATGTCTCCTTTCATGGCAGCAATAGGTACCAGATGGACAGAAGAACTGGTTTTCCCTCGGATATCATTCTATGTATTCCTGCTTGTTGTCGTGCTTACATCATCACTTCAACCAAGGTTCGGGTATGTATTATCCTTTCCCGGTATGTCATCATCACTGGATTTCAGACCTCCCAATATTGTGATGGTGAAAGCTCTTCATGAATGGTGTAATGACAATCTTCCCGAAGGATCCAGGCTTCTATCCATGTGGAAAAGGGAACGGTATTTCTCAGATCATTCGGTTATTGTGATAGAAAACCATCCCCTGGGCAGACGCTTGTTCCTGGTTGAAACTCTCGAGGAGGAAATGGATCTGCTTCAAAGGATGGGCATAGACTTCATATATTTCCAGACTTCGGATCCCATGCCTGGAGATCTTGAATACTGTATTCAAGTACTGCAATCTGACAGACTTGAGTATGTTATTGAGATATCGGGATTTACTTTATGCAGAATAATATATTGATAAGGGGATGTTCTATTGCGTACGCGGTTTATTGATCTGGTTTCCATAGAGGTATACGGCGGGAAGGGAGGGGACGATATAGTCTCCTTCAGGAGGGAAGCATATGTACCCAAGGGTGGTCCCAACGGTGGTGACGGGGGCGCCGGGGGTGATGTTGTTCTTATGGTTAATTCGAAGCTTACCACGCTTGCGGACTTCAGGAATGGAGCCATCTTCAGGGCGGAAAAGGGAAGATCCGGCGGCTCCAGCAACAAGACAGGCAGAAGGGGAGAGAAAACAGTTCTTAAGGTTCCTCCCGGAACTGTAGTGTTCGATTTTGATACCGGTGAGCAGCTGGGTGATCTTACAGAGGCTGAACAGGAATTGCTGGTTGCACCCGGAGGAAAACCCGGGAAAGGAAATGCCTCATTTGCAACTCCGAAGATTCGAGCGCCGCGAAAGGCTACGAAAGGGGAACCTGGTGGATACAGGAAGATCCGGCTTGAACTGAGCCTTATAGCTGACGCAGGTCTTATTGGAGTTCCCAACGCCGGGAAATCGACAATTCTGTCTGCAGTGAGCGCAGCAAGACCGAAGATCGCAGGATACCCCTTCACTACTCTGAACCCGGCTCTTGGAATGGTGAGGATGGGAAGGGGATTCAGCTTTGTTCTGGCCGATCTACCGGGTCTGATCTAGGGTGCCAGCGAAGGGGTGGGCCTCGGCTTGCGGTTCCTGAGGCATGTTGAGCGGAACAGGATACTCATATTCATAGTTGGAGCCGGACTGGAGATGGAGCCTGCCGAGCAGTACAGAACCGTTCGAGACGAGGTAATGGCATACAAGCCTGACCTGGAAGAACTGGATGAAATTGTCGTGCTTTCCAAAGCTGATCTTATCGATGAAGAAGAGAAAAAGACCATTCTTGAAACCCTGCCTGAACGTACTATGGTAATAAGCGCTGTCACCGGCCTGGGAATGGATGAGTTCCTCAGGAGGATAGCAGCTTCCATACGCCGGTTGAGGAATGCCGATAAATGAACAGCGCAATCCTGTTATCATCGTGGGAGAAGGTGAGCAGAGAAGACCTTAGAAGGCTTCTTCGCAACCATACACCTGCTGAAGCTGTTGAGTTACTGAAAGTAGAGATCACCTCGGGAATGCCGGATACTGAAGAGATCGAACGGAAGACTGAATCCGCCTCTGCGCAGTGTATGAAGACCGTGATCTACGGCAGTGAAGATTATCCCGATATTCTGGTCAACATACCCGATCCGCCTGTCGTGCTGTTTTACAGAGGGAATCTTGATAAATTTATTAGTATGCCTGCAATCGCGGTGATAGGCTCGAGACGCTGTACTACATACGGAAGGAAGGTAGCCAGATCACTCTCGCGGGATTTTGTGAGAAGCGGTGTTGCAGTGGTGAGCGGATTGGCCAGAGGCATCGACAGTGAAGCGCACAGAGGCGTCATAGAAGCAGGCGGTGTGACCATGGCAGTTCTTGGGAATGGCCTTGATATATGCTATCCGCCGGAGCATGACCGCCTATCGGAGAAGATCATTGAAAAGGGAGTTATCCTCAGCGAATATCCTCCGGGCACAGAACCTGCAAGGTATAGATTTCCCGAGAGGAACAGGCTTATAAGCGGTTTTTCGAAGGGAGTTGTGGTGGTGGAGGCCGGCAAAAGGAGCGGTACAATGATAACCGTGAACACGGCTCTCGATCAGGGCAGGGACGTATTCGCTGTGCCCGGGGAAGTGACAGGAGCCCTTTCAATGGGTACGAATATGCTGCTGCGTGACGGGGCGGGAGTGGTCATTACTGCAGCCGATGTTCTGGAACCCCTGGGTCTGGCGCACGATCCGGAGTCCATCATTTCATTTCTCTTTTGTTGTAATAAGTCTATCATTTCCAAATCAGCATGACGAACATAATCATTGAAAAATTCGTTACTCATATCCATAGTTTGTTCCATTTTAAGATCCAATGTTTTTATCACCTTTTCTGTAAATGGAATATTACTATCCATTATTGCTCTGTATTTCTGCATGCCTTTATCTAATAAATGGTTAATGAGGTATTTAATGAGCTCCTTTTTATTTTTAAAATGCTTATAAAAAGTCATTTTGCTCACGTTGGCTTCCTGACAGATCTCTTCAATTGTGACCCGCTTTATCCCGAATTTCCAGAATAAGTCCTTTGCGGTTGTAATAATTTGTTGAAACTTCAGATTATCAATGTCTTTCATGGATTTTATGAATATGGTATTAATGTACGAAATACATAATATTATACAAATAACGTACAAATATACAACATTATTATATTAATGTCAAGTTTTTGGGGTTTTTTTAAACCCCGACATGGTTCTGCCAAAGGCATACCTTTGGTACAGTCATTTTATGAACGAAATGTCTCATAAGCAGGTTTGAATTAAGAGACCCTAAAGGTTTTTCCATAGGGATGCCCGACCAACCGAAGTTATTCGGGCAAGCCTGTAGCAGGGATACCATTAAGGTCTTTATCTGGAGTAAAAACTGTCAGACTCTGACTAGTAAACTTATCCTTTCAGTGGTTCAATCACTATTGTATCAGCAACTTATTTATAGGGCATATTCCTGCAATAGTAACATAGAAGCCCAGAATGATCACCATCGCTGCTATACACCATAAAAGTACAGTAACAACCTTTCCGAAAATTTTAATCCTTGCTGATTCAGCCTTTTGTACGGTTAGCAAAACAAAATAGCTTATTGTCAGAAAGATAGTTGCTGGAATAAAACATAAGAAAGCACACATATGT
>JAUVUL010000289.1 GCA_030600975.1 Candidatus Aegiribacteria sp. | reverse complement strand
TGTTTGAATCGGATACGCCTTCCGTTCCTATAAGGAACAGGCGTTCTCCATTCATGAGAACAGAGCGGACCATATCATGGTTCTCCAGAGGATCACCACTCCGCCTGAAAACTTCAGCAAGATCGTTCAGATCACACTTCCAGTTTTCCGGAATTATTGCAAACATAAACTACCTTTTCCTGGGGCATACAAATAGACACTACAAACATCGAACAGCGATTATGCTAATATCTGAATCGTAGAACAAGTGTAATATGGGGCGCCCCTGCTGAATGCAGGGGCACCGATACTATAAGAATGAAGGAATATCAACCGATATGGTTGATAAATAAGGAGTTATTCCTTAACTTCCTCTTCCTCTGCGGGTGGTGCTTCGGGGGCTTCAGATACCGCTGGTGCCGCTGGCGCCGCTGGCGCCGCTGGTGCTGCTGTCGCTGAAGGAGCTGCTTCCTCTTTTGCCGAAGGAATACTGGCGGCTGCTTTTACGTCAGCTACTGATTTGGGAATATCCCAGCCACCGGCGCCCTTGAAGAACAATGTTACACACACCTGCGCGAGACCGGCAATCGCAATAAGCCAGAGCCCGATGCCGGCGTTTATGCCACGTGGTAACCTGAATATCTTGGACAAAGCAATGATGGTAGCAAGTGCGGCAGGGATCCAGACAGCAGCCATGAGTTTCTTCTTGATAGCCTCCGTCTTCTCCCCGTTAAAGAAGGCGATAGCACCACCTATAGCAAACAGGGCAAGTGTGATCCATCCATCACCTTCAGTACCACTAACAGTAACAAATCCGGAAATGCTGGCCCAGGGCAGGAATGTTCCTATCATTCCCACGACCGCGATGATGAGTATGAATTTACGTTTCTTTTCCATGAGAACCACCTTTCAATTAAGTTGAATAAAGATGGGTAAGTGCTCTTGTCGTGTCAATAATTGAATAAGCCTTCAGGAGAAAGTGGTAGGGCACAAGGAAAGATCCGGGGTTATTCCTTCAGATCATCCAGCAGTCTCTGTAGAACCGGCTGCTGCAGGGAGCCAATGGATTCGGTAAGCAGGTCGGCAGCCTTAGAGGCTGACAGACTGTCACCTGTCAGTTTCCAGTGGTAGTAATAAGCTTCACCCTTGCAGCAGGCGTCAGGAGCCTCGCCCAGCATCTCCAGGATCTCCGTGGAACTCTCCGGATCGGTTCCAGCCTTTATGGTCTGCAGATACAACCGGCAACGGAAAACCAATTTTCCCTGACCCTTCCTTCCCTCTGTATGAGTAAGCGCCTCTTTAAGAAAACCCTCAGCTTCCCTCTTCCTGCCTCCTGAGAAAAGAACCCTGCCCTTGAGGGCCAGCTGATCGGAGTATAACTTCATGTCGCTCGCCTTCATCGAATACTCAATCGCCCTCTCAATGCTCGCAAGCGATTCCGGTATCTCATTCAGCCTGAACTGAATATCAGCGATAACTGCCCAGCCATCGGAAAGGTTACGGATATCCTGCAGGTACTCGGCATGTTCGATCTGTGTCTGTATGCAGTCCAGAGCAGACTCGTAATCCCCACGAAGGGAGAAAATGTACCCCATTCTCGAATAGCCGGACATCAGTCCGGTCCTGAAACCTATTGCGGATGCAGTATCGATCAGTTCGGTGGAGTATTTCAGGGCTGATCCAATGTCTTCCATTTCAATTGATACGTGGGCGAGATTTCCCAGAGCAGCACATTTCGCCCTGAGATTGCCCGTCTTTTCCGTAAGGCCTACGCACTTCCTGAAACATTCCATCGCGGATTCCCATTCACCTCTTCGCAGGTGAATAATACCGAGTTTGCTGGTGGCGGTACTGAGGGCAGCCCAGTTGGCGGTTTTTTCCGCGGCACTCCTGAGTTTTTCGTGAACCTCCTCAGCCGCCTCGTAATCCCTGTTGTAAATATGTACCCTCATGAGATTGTCGTATCCCATAATAATGCTTTTAATGATGCCCGATCTTTCTGCAAGCTCCACCTGTTCCTCGGTACATTCCTTCATCTTCTGGTAATCACCTGTCTGTCTGTAAGTTATGGCGGACCAGTACAGGGATGCACATATCAGGTTGGGTTTGCCCGATTTTCTGGCCAGTTCAATTGACCGCTCAACGAGGTCTACGGCTTCAGCGATCCTTCCCGCTGAACGCACAGCCAGGCCCAGCTGCATAACGGCAAGAGTCTGGTTTTCGATATCGTCACTGTCTTCGAAAATCTTCAGACAGTTCCGGAGCATCTCCTCCGCTTCTGCAAGCTTACCGGATGAGCTCATGTACGCACCGAGCTTGAGCATTACCAGCGCTTTACAATACCTGTCGATCGACGAAAGGCCAGATATCCGATCCAATGTGCCGGAAAGAAGTTCAATTCCCCTGTTAAGGAGTCCTTCGTTCTTGTACACATCGGAAAGCTTCAATTCTGTACGGGTTTTTTCCGGCTCATCCAGCATACTTATCAGCTTCCTGTACAGCCTTGATGCAGCCCTGTTCTCGAAAATGTCAGCGTATGCCGCTGCTGCCTGTTCTATAAAAGAGGCAGCTTTACTCTCATCACCTCCGAACAGATAGTGATCCGAGATCTTCTCCAGTCTGGAAGGCGAAGGGTACGATTCCGATTCTTTCTCAAGGATACGGCCGGCTTTCAGATGAAATTCCCTCAATTCAGTGGCAGGAGACATCTCGCTGATCCAGTCTCGGAACAGAATATGCGAGAAGGAGCCGGAGGATCCTTCCAGATTGAAAATGCGTTTTTCTGCCCCGGTCATCAGGCAATCATCCACCGATTCTGTCTCAACCATCGCTTCTATATCCGATCTTCTGAAACTGCTACCCAGAACGGATGCTGCCATGGCTACCCTTCTTACTGAATCGGGCATGAACAGCATCCGGGAGATGAACATTTCCCTGATTGAAACCGGTATTTCCGTGGCGGGAGTCTTCAGCAGCAGTTCACTGCCGCAGCTTTCGATTGAACCGGTTTCGCTCAGATAGTCAATCGCCTGTTCAAGGAAGAGGGGAACTCCCCCGGCCCTGTCCCAGAGGAACTCTACAAGTCTTTCTTCCGGCGATCCGATTCCGAGTTCCTCAACGAATGATTTAATGCTGGCTTTAGGCAGCCCATCCAGGAATACTGTATCCGTCCTGATGTAAGAGGCAGTGTCCGGAAAATCAGGCTCATTTCCGCTTTCATCAGGTCTGCCGGTAACTACAAATGCCCTTGCTGCACCGGAAGAACTCACAATGATCCTTTTCGCGGTAAGCAGGTCCTCGCTGGAAAACCACTGAACGTTTTCCAGTACTACGACTAACGGATCCTGCAGAGCGAGAACGTCAAAAAAGGTCACCAGGGCATGGCTTATTCTCTCAGCTCTCTGAGCCGGTTCAAGTTTGAAAGCGATGGAATCCTCATCAAAATTAAGTCCAAGAATGTATTCAAAATAGGGTCTGGCTTCCTCCAGCTCCATCCGCAAGTCCCTGTATTCCCTCGAACGTCCTATCGTAAGATTAAGAAGGAGCCCTTCCCAGATACTGCCGAACGCTTCAAGATTGCCTTCCGGTGTAGCTCCGGGATTAAGGTCGAACCAGTTCTCAAGAAGGTTAGAGAAGGGAGCCGAACCCGCGGCATTGTCACCCTCGATTAAAATGAAATCCAGCTGGGGGATCGATCTTTCCACTTCAATTACGAGCCTGGTCTTGCCGATCCCCGGTGGAGCCCAGAGGAATAGAATACCGTTACTCTCCTCCACCTCCAGGTCGAGAATAAAGTTAACGGCACGGGATAACTGATGTTCACGTCCTACCATCGCCCCGCGGAAAGGTATCATAGACCCTATTCTCT
>JAUVUL010000202.1 GCA_030600975.1 Candidatus Aegiribacteria sp. | reverse complement strand
TTGTACCTGCAGCCCCCCTCTGAAGAGCGGAATTAACTGCAATACCGTCTTCGTTCTCCCAGAGGAAATTCTCCTGGAGCCTGTAATTTGATACGAAGATGTCGATGTCTCCATCAAGATCGAAATCGCAGGGGCTTACGCCTCTTCCGCAGAGATGTTCTTCAAGAAACGGCACCATTCCGATGCTGTCACCCGCTTTGATGAAGCCCTCGAAGCCTCCAAGATAGAAAGCGTCTTCGGTACCCGAGCCCGGGCTGTCGGCTTTTTCGTAACTGGCGAGATACAGGTCCAGCCAGCCGTCCGCGTTCCAGTCAAGAAGCGCGACTCCTTCCACACTTGATTCCGTATTGCTGATACCTATGCTTTCAGTTACGTCTTCAAGGGTACCGTTTCTGTTTATGAAAACCTGAACCGGGTTACCTGAGGTTACCAGGTCCGGGAGTCCATCCCCGTTGATATCACCCCATATCCCGCCGTTGCCCCTGCATGAATCGAGGCCTGCTTCGGAGGTGACATCCATGAATGATGAACCGTCAACGTTCTGGAAAAGAGAATGTCCTGTGAAAAGATCGGGAAAGCCATCACAGTTCCAGTCGCACCAGGATATCCTGCTTCCCGCAAGCGTACTGTCCGGACCCAGCAGATGTGTTGCATCAGTGAAAACCGGCCCGGAGTACTCCCGCTGCTCCCTTGCCCACTGGACAGGACTGATATCGGGAGGCAGGAGGCTGTCCATGGCGTCAATCGCCTCGCCGCTCCACCGATTCCTTACTTCACCGGAAACAGCCGCAGCGGCAAAGCTGTTAAGAGCCTCTAAAGAATCCCCCCTTTCAAGATTCAACCTTCCGCAAAGCCAGTACAGTGAAGCTTTTGTGTGGTAATCATCCGTATTGAAATCCGTATCTGATATGACCGCAGCCAGTTCCCTGAGGGCTTCCTGCCTTCGGCCCGAACCGGCCATCGCAAACAGCCTCCTGAATTGAAGCCCTGCTTCCAGCGCCGGACCAGTCAGCTGCCATTCTTCATCCGATATTCCCAGAGAAATCCATCCTTCCCTTAAAAGATCCAGACCCCTTTCAGCGAGATCCAGCGCTTCCGACCATGATGAATCCCTGTCTATGTGCAGAGCCGCACCACTCAGGAAAGCCTGGGGATCCTCCGGACAGACTTCAAGCCATTCATTCAGATAGTCTTTCCAGTTTGAAGAATCCGATGTTTCAATGACCGCGGAAAGTGTATACTGCCAGGCTCTGCTGCACCAGAGTTCCGATCTGTCTCCCCAGTCATCAAGGAATTCCTCCAGAACCTCTATCCTTGCTGAATCATCATTCCAGACCGGATAAAGCATGTCATAGAACTCCCAGCCTATTACTTCCGATGCTTCGGTAGATTCAGGGAAACTTTCAATAAGAACCTGCACAAGACTGTCTGCAAGCAGGCTGTCTTCCAGTGCGCTGGAGGATTCAATCAGGGACACCAGATCCTCCGGCTCCCATGAAAGGAGATCCTCCAATTCCAGTATCTGTTCCCTTAGAAACGCAGCGGTTAGTGAAGGATAATGTTCCGTGGAGGATGCCACAGATTCCCATATTGCGGCGAACAATCCGGCAGAGGGATCTTCCTCGAAAGCCTTCTCAAAAAGCATGGCAGCCATGGAATAATTACCGGCCTCCCGGAAGACCACCGCGCTCAGGGAGTCGGAATCATTCGCTTCTTCAAGTGCCGAATCAAAATCCCTGACGGAAAGGAAACCCTCGAAATCGTTGTCGACTGTTATGAGAACGATTGAAAGAGCCAGAGCTGTAAAATACATGTTTTCTCCTGAATCCTGGAAGCTGGAAATCCAGTCAGGCTGGTCAGAGTCCACTGAAGTTCACAGATTACCAATTGCATTATTAAATGTCAACATCGAACTGCTGTCTGCGATATTCCGTTATCGTTTTCTAGATGGTCTGAGTCTGGAGCCATATGACAAGAAAAGGACTTGTTCGTGAAGTAAGTAGAGAGGAAGCCCTCGTCTGTCCCGTGGATGGTAATGAGTGCGATTCCTGCGAAGCCAGGCATGCATGTCTTTCCCTCTCTGGTGGTAAAGACAAAAATACTGATTTCTGGATGCCCAACGATATCGGTGCCTCTCCCGGAGATCTGGTGGAACTTGAACTGAGATCTTCCGCATCTCTGACCATTATCGCTTCAACTTTCCTCCTTCCCGTTTTTCTCCTGTTCGCAGGATACCTGTTCATGATGAACGGCACCGATTTCCAGAGAGCTCTTGGGGCAGGCGCAGGACTTGTTGCCGGAATCGTATCTGCCGTCGTAATAAACAAACGACTGGGAACGAGGAAAGGCTACAATATGCAGATGACGAAAATCCTGGAAAGAGCTGAAAGCAATCCTACCGGGAGAGACTATAAAGAGCTGGAAGGAAATAATGATGATTGATGAGATGAGAAACCTTGCTGAGCGGATCGTCGGTCAGCTCCGAGATCGCTCCGTGGATTATGGTGATGCCAGGGTTGAAAACACCGATCTTGAAAGCCTGGCTTTCAGAAAGCAGAGACTGGCTGAGGCGGAGCTCCAGGCCGGACAGGGGGTTGGTATCAGGGTTCTTATCAACGGATGCTGGGGTTTTGCCTCCTGCAGCGGATTCGATACGGATCTGGTTGAAAAAACCGTTGACAGGGCTGTATTGCTTGCCCGTGCTGGAGCAGGTGTGATGGAGGGCTCCGTGAGGCTTTCGGAAGAAATTCCCTCAATTGGACATTACGATGGCCCTTGTGAAAGGAACCCCTTTGAGATTCCCAGATCGGAGAAACTTGATCTTCTGGCCAGAGCTGCTGACATAATGCACTCTTCTCCATTGATCAATATGAGCTGGAGCAATCTTCGATTCGAGAGAAAGAGAAGGGCCTTCAGCAATACTGAGGGTACGCTGGTTTCTTCCGATCTGATTTTTTCAATGCCTGTTATTATGGCCTACGCGGTTCATAACGATGACATGCAGAACAGAGGTTTCCAGGAGGGCGCAAGGATTGCCGGCTGGGAGTGGATTGAAGTGGCCGACATGATTTTCTGGGCTGAGAAATGCAGAGAGGAAGCCATAATGAAGGTCAAGGCTCCCGAAGGACCCTCGGGAGTGATGGATCTTGTCCTGGACGGAACCCATCTCAGCCTGACAATGCATGAATCAGTCGGTCATCCCACTGAAAGTGACAGAGTTCTGGGATGGGAGGCAAGCATGGCCGGTCGGACCTTCCTGAATATTGATGATCAGGAGAGGCTGAAATACGGTTCTGAAATCGTCAATTTCATTGCGGATAACACAATGCCCTACGGAGTTGCGAGCTGGGGCTGGGATGATGACGGTGTACCCGGTCAGAAATGGTACACTGTCAGGGATGGGATTTTCCAGCAGTTCGGTTCTGTAAGAGAAACCGCTCTTCTTGTTAGCAGAAAACACAGTACAGGATGCTGCAGGGCCATGGATTTTGCCAGTTTCCCGATAAACAGACAGCCTAACTTCTATCTGGAGCCCGGGAAAGAGTCAATTACACCTGATGATCTGATTTCCGACGTAAACAAAGGAGTCTATATCGAAGGACGTGGATCTTTCAGTATCGATCAGAGAAGGATAAACTTCCAGTTCGGTGGAGACATGTTCTGGGAGATAAAAAACGGGAAAAAGGTGCAACCGCTGAAAAAGGTCATATACCGATCAAAGTCGCGAGATTTCTGGGGATCCTGCGACGGTATTTCCGATGACAGGTTTTTCAAAACCATGGGACTTCTCACATGTGGGAAAGGAGAACCTATGCAGGCTGCCCGGATGACCCATGGTGCAAGCACAACAAGATTCCGGAATATTGAAGTGGGAGGGGGTGCGGAATGACCAGGGAAGAACTTCTGGAGGTAATCGAAGCGGTTCTTGAAAAAGCTGAAGTTCCTGACGTGGTTACTACTTTAACTGAAGATAGGGATGCAGCTGTGAGGTTCGGCCAGAACAGAATCACACAGAACGTGGATACATTTGAAAGAAAACTCCGGATCACTCTGGGTGATGGTGAGAGGAAAGCCGTTTACTCAACCCATAGAATAGATATCAATGCAATCCCTGAGATCCTTGATAAAGCTATGGATATGCTGAAGACCGCCTCCCCTGATCCAGAGTATATGCCACCTGCTCCTGCAGGGCAGGTGTATCCTGTCATTGATGCATGGGACAGCCTGACCGCTGAAGCGGATCCAGCCTCCCGCACTGAAGCCGCGGCAAGGGCGATAAACACTGCAAAGAAGAACGGAATGGAAGCCTCCGGCCTGGTCGGTATGAGTTTTGAGAATACCGCCATCGGTACCTCAACCGGCAACCTGGCGCATCACAAATCAACTCAGGCCTACATGAGGCTTACAATGGACAGGGGTAAACCATCCAGTTACAGACTTCTGAACGCAGAGACATGGAACGACCTCCCGGTGGATGATGCGATAAGAGAAGTAGCGGCCGAAGTCGAAGCCGATGAGAATCAGCGGGAACTTGAACCGGGAGAGTACAGGCTGATCCTGGAACCCCAGGCTGTGACCGGCCTGTTTCCATTCATAGCCTGGTCAATGAATGCCAGGCCCGCCGATGAAGGACTTACTGTCTTTTCAGGCAGGCAGGGCGAACTGGTCACCGGCAGCAATTTTACAATGACAAGCGAGGTGAATGGTACTCTTAAGGGAAACCCGTTCAATGAAGAGGGACTTGCTTCGAGTGATGTTGTGTGGATCGACGGCGGCAGGCTGGTCAATCAGCCCTGCACCAGATACTGGGCACAAAAAACAGGCCGTGAACCGCTTTTCATACCAGGGACGCTCG
>JAUVUL010000305.1 GCA_030600975.1 Candidatus Aegiribacteria sp. | reverse complement strand
TGCCGCAAGAAGACCGAGAGAACCCCTGGGGCTGGCTCCCACTGAGATAAGATCCTCCAGATCCTTCAATCCTGCCTGCCTGGGATGACGGGTAGCGGCTGTGAGCCTGACCATGTAGTCCATGACCACATCTTCCACCACTACCTTCGAAGCAAGCTGCTGAAGCTCAATAACCATGTCTGTGGTCATGACCGGTTCTATCGTGGGAACCGGTTTTCCGCCGATTCTCTTGAGTATCTCGATCTCCTCATCGGCTGTAGGATAATCAACCTTGAGTTTCATCAGGAATCTGTCCACCTGGGCTTCAGGAAGTGGATAGGTGCCTTCCTGCTCTATGGGATTCTGGGTTGCCATTACAAAGAATGGAGAAGGAAGATGATGGGTTTCACCTCCGAAGGTAACCTGACGCTCCTGCATCGCTTCAAGAAGTGCGCTTTGGACCTTCGCTGGAGCTCTGTTGATCTCGTCGGCAAGGATGAATTGGGCGAAAACCGGTCCTTTTCTGGCTTCGAATGTATTGGTTTGCGGTTTGAATATCATCGTTCCTGTAATATCGGTAGGAAGCAGGTCCGGGGTGAACTGCAGCCTTGAGAATGTGGCGCTGACGCATTTAGACAGGGTTCTTGCAGCGAGAGTCTTTGCAAGTCCCGGAACGCCCTCGATCAGAACGTGTCCGTCACAGAGCATCGCAGTTATCAGGCCAAGACGGAGTTCTTCCTGTCCGACAATAACACTTGAAAACCTTGAATTAAGGTTATCCAGAAGAGGTTTTTGGGACAAAATCCGCTTTTCAAGTTCTTCAACCAGTTCTCTAGACATCTATTTCCCTCCTGGCTTTTCTGATGAAAGTTCGCGTTATATTTTCATAGTCCAAAAGCCCCTTCTGAGTTCCGGCTTCAAATCTCATAACCAGAACGGGCTGAGTATTGGATGCCCTTACAAGGCCCCAGCCATCGGGGAAAGTGATCCGGGCACCGTCTGTTGTGTTTACAGTAAAATTCTCCTTTAGAAAAAGCTCAGTTACCTTACTGACAAGTGCGAATTTGCCTTCATCATCGCAGTCTTCCCTTATCTCAGGAGTGGAGAAAACATTCGGGAGATCGTGCAGGTACATGTGCAGCGGGATACTGTCGGAAGCGATTATCTCGATAAGCCTCAAAGCCGCATAAAGGGCATCATCGTAGCCGTAGTAACGATCTCTGAAAAATATGTGACCGCTCATCTCTCCGGCAAGGAGCGCATTTTCCTCAATCATTTCCTTTTTAATAATCGAATGCCCGGTTGGGGACATGACCGCTTTTCCTCCAGCCTTTTCAATCTCGGAGAAGAAGAGTCGTGAAGCTTTAACCTCTGAAATAACCGTTGCTCCGGGATTATACTTCAGCAGCGCTCTTGCAAGGATTATCAGTATCATATCTCCACGGATGACGTCTCCCCTGTCGTCGATTACTCCCAGTCGATCGGCGTCTCCGTCGAAAGCGAGACCCAGGTCTGCTTTCTCCCTGATAACTGTCTCTCTGAGGTCCGAGAGGTTTTCCTCTACGGTCGGATCGGGGTGATGATTCGGGAAGTCGCCGTTCATATCACAGTAGAGGGGAATCACCCTGCAACCCAGATTCTTCAGAACCTCAACGGCTGTATCACCGCCGGTTCCATTTCCGGCATCAACCACGATCCTGAGTGACCTGTCAAGCGAAAATTCCCACAGAAGCCTTTCAAGATATGGTTTCCTTACTGTAACCTTCTGAAGATTGGAATCGGGAGATATATCTACGGAATCAGGAACATTTTCCATTCTCCTTCTAATATCCTGAATTGAATCACCGTATATGGTATCACGTCCGAATAAAATTTTAAAGCCGTTGTATTCCGGGGGATTGTGACTGCCTGTAATCATCACTGTAACATCGGGATTGAGGGTGTACGCGGCAAAATACGTCATCGGTGTGGTCTGTACACCAAGATCGATGACATCGCATCCTGCGGAACGAATACCATCGGCAAGCCATTCCATCAACATGGATCCGGACTTTCGACAGTCCCTCCCTATAGCGATACGATTTTGCGCAATTGAACCGAGGACCCTTCCGAGCCTGACAGTAGTGCTTCTATCAAGATCATCAGGGAATATCCCCCTGATGTCGTATTTTCTAAAAATGCTACTTTTCATTTATTGTTCCTTAGGGCTTTTCAACCCGGGAAGTTCAATGGCGTACTGGCCTGTGCCTGTCTCGCCAGTGAGCCATCCTCTGTGGGCACTGACTATCTGGCGGGCCAGTTCCACCTCGAAGGCTGACTGTTTTGCATTGATCTGCGTTTCACCCTTATGTACAATTGTCAGTCTTACGGAATCGTAACCTCCGGTAAGCGTTATGTGAATCATTGAGCCCAAACTCATGATACGTGATATCTCAGATAGTATATTATCAAGAGCATGTCTGAGATAATACCTGCTTCCTGAAACGAGGACGTTTTCATCTACTGATATTGCCAGGGATACTCCACGCGTTGCAAATAGTTCATTCCATTCATTAAGGGTTTCAAACAGCAGTTCATCAAGGGATACAACGGATGATTCCGCTCCATCCGGGAATTGCGATTCATCCGTAAGGTCCATGTTCTCAAGAGCTGCCAGTTCCTTCATCACGTTCAGGAAATTTTCGATCTCCTCGATCTCGGCAGTTAGTTTTGCAAGCTGTTCTTTCACAACCGGTGACCTGTCCAGGGGTCTGGAAAGTTCTATGGCTGTTTCCCGCACCGATTCCAGAGGTTTTCTCAGGGATACTCCGATCCGGGAGAGCATTTCAGATTTCAGCTTCTCCAGTTCATCAAGTTCTTCTTTAAACAACCTGAGTTTATTTTTCAATTCCCCGATCTTTTTCTCGTACGTTATTTTGTTTCTTCTGTACATCTCCATGATCATGAGTATTCCCAGGAAGATCAGAAAAACAACATAGACAGGCAGGCTTATCATATCAGGTCAGTTCCTCCAGACCCCTTAATACAAGGAAATCTCTATCGGTTGATTGACTTATTTCCTCGAGAGTAAGATCATCCAGTGTCAGCATATCATGGTTGAACATTACATCCGGCAGTATCACGCTATTATATGAATCCGGAAGCTCCTTAACAGATCTTATAATATCTGCCCCTGAGAGAAGGCCTGCTGCACCGATTTCGGGGCCGAGAAAAGTATTCTCAACAACGGTCACATGGTAATCGCTGCCATTCAACACCCGTTTCAGGAAAGGGGCAGCCAGCGTTCCCGTACACACCGCTCCTCTTCCTGTGAATTTTTTTTCCGATATTTCCAGCAGTTCCGCAAGGAGCCCGATCCCGTTCTCTCTGAGTGTGCAGCTCTTATAATAGGATGCGGGTGGGATATCCAAGCCTGCGATTATGAAGAACTCGTCAGATGGGTGCACACAGGCGTTTCCGCGGTTTTTCATGGCCTTCCTCCTCCACATGCTGCATTGACTTACAACACGGAGGGCTTCAGCTTCCGAGGGGCGCCTGATCTCAGGCAGTCCATTCCTGTATTTCGTCAGACCGACAGGTACTACTCCAGCTGATATAACGCCGCTTATTGAAAGAAGTTCTTCCAGGGTTCTATCAAGCTGTTCCCC
>JAUVUL010000377.1 GCA_030600975.1 Candidatus Aegiribacteria sp. | reverse complement strand
TATGTAGTTGAAATTTGGAGAGATGTAAGCTTCATAGGTTTCAATACCAAGTTCATATACGACAGTAGGCTCGTGTTCACAGACGACAACGGCTTTTTCATTGAAAACGGCAGCGATCTTCCAGTATTCTTCTCCTTCGGAATTTTCAAACATGCACCGGAGTTTTACTAATCCGAATTCAAAGAGCTCAGGCTGACCTATCTCGAAGAGATTTACAGCATGACGATTGACAGAATAACCCGGAGCGACCCACTCATCATGAGTATCGGGTAAATTCCGCAACGCTGAATCTCCTTGTAATGCCGCTGTCATAATTGATTCAGGTATGAATATTTCCGGATATAGATGAAGCGTATCCACAAAACCGGCAGTAGCATTAATGACGCAAGTAGTGGCAGCGATACTTGGTAATTGCCAGGCGATGTTTAACTCTCCGGAAGGAACACGCAGGCTGTAAGTGTTTTCAGAAAGCCTTTCAGGGAAATAGTTTTCTCCCTGAACTTTTATTTGAAGATGATCGGGGGATACGATGCTGTCCGTATGCACTCTGATTATTAAAGTTGAAGAAACAATTCTTTCTTCGACTACAGGCCAGTGCTGGCTTTGTATTGCCCATACTTGGTGGATGTTTGACAAAGAGAAATCCAGGTTCAGTTCCTCCCCTGCTTCAAGAACCACAAGAGTATCAACACTATGAAGTCCAACCATAGACACTTGGATTTCGTACTCGCCAGGCGGAAGACTGTCAATCCTGTATTGACCCGATCTATTGGTCATAGCACCTATTCCGGTTCCGTAAATCATGACGGTTACTCCGATTAGAGGGTCCGTGGGTTCATCCTCAATCATATTAGCGCCTCTGACAGTTCCACTAATAGAGCAATATGTCTGTTGTCCGAAAATAGACAACAATGCGAGAAAGATAGCAGCCATAACCCCCCCTTAATCATGATATTAGTTAGTGCCTATCCAGAAATAGGCCTTATCGTAATGTGCCGCAGGACGTCATTCTCGTCAATAGCTGTCTGACATCCTTCAGGGATGGCATTTCTGGGGAGTATCCCTGTAAAAGCTCACTGCAGACAAACCCCTGCATCTGAACCAGAGGTTCCATCAATACAAACAGGTGATAACACTTTTCAGGTAATCAGTGTGGCAATGGTTGCCAGGTTCGCAGCGAATATTGAGCTGTGAACATAGCTCTTGAAGGACTCATGCGATTTCCACATGCAGCGGGCAAGACCAAAACATCTTTTCAGCCAGGAGATGATAGACTCAACACCAGCTCTGAACCGCCACAGGCGCCTGTAAACATATCTGCTCCTGCACATGTCCTCGATCTTCATTCCTCGTTTCTTTGAGAAGCAGACATCTTTGACACCAAGTATTTTGATCTCATCATTATTCCCATGGGATGCGAATCCTCCGTCGAAGGATGATGTCCGTGGTACCCGGGCATAAATGGCTTCCTGGCGTCTGATCGCATCAACCGGAAGAGTACTGTCAGCTGGATTCCCATCAAGTATCATGCAGTCAAGAACAAGATTTGACCTGCCTGCGGTAAGATAGATCTTGTGACCGTAATAAGTGTCCCGTCTGTCCTTCCTGATGATATCCGCATGAGGTTCGAAGATGGATATTATCTTCTCCGAAGCCGGGACTGATTCACCCAGAACCATCCGCCTGTAAGTCTGATCCATCACCCCTTCCGCCATACCTATATGTCTGGACAACCTGCATGCCGTATCCGAGGGGCATTCAAGCTTACCGGCCAGTATCTCTTCAATAACGGCATGAGCATAACCGATCACCTCTCCGGTTATTCGCATCAGAACCTCATATCGCCCTCGGCGCTTCCTCTCACCCCTGCAGTTCCTGATCTCATCCACACGCCTTTTCGCAGAACGGGTTCGGTCATGATACTTTCTGAACCCGATCTGCTTCAGTATCCGTGTGATTACCCTGATACTGTCATAAAGCAGAACTGAATCAAAAGGCTTCGGAATGTGTGATTCCACAACGGTACAGTCTCCCCGAACCTCTCGACCATTCTCCACTCCTTCAGAAGCTGCGTACCGAACAAGAGTTACATTGATCTTCTCCCATGTTTCTGAACTGATAGCCTTGATTCCTTCTGCTACTGATGATCGCGATGGTATCCTTCCGCCAATCCCAATCCTGCAGAATGACTGATAGAGAGGAGTCTCGTTCAGAAAGAACAACAGCTCATCATAACAAAGCTGCTCAAGTTGCTTGAGCACAGCACATCTGAGAACCTGTTCCGCAGTCAATCCATGGTTGCCGTGATTCATTTTTCCAGCAGTCAGGTCTTGCCATACAAGTTCATTGAATGTAGGATTCTCATCGATGATCCTGCTGATCTTCTCCAGGAGCTGAGCTCTTGGATGGTTTGAGGCGGGAACTGCAAGAGAAAGTTGAATGTTTTGTTTTTGGCGCATTTTGGAGTTTGTCCTTTCAGAGAAAATTGTCTATCTCTTTGTTTGATAACAGTATATAGCATTTTCCCGTGATTTTGTCAACCCCGAAATGCGCCTTGCTATATCATGATATTGAGTTATTTATTAACAGGTTAGACTATTCTGGATGGGCACTAGTTAGTGAAATCTTAAAGTATTCTCTAGACTCAGTCAAATGCCATATCTATCCCGGGAT
>JAUVUL010000056.1 GCA_030600975.1 Candidatus Aegiribacteria sp. | reverse complement strand
GTCTCTTGTTTCAACTGCTGAAGAAAGCGCGTCTACCGTTCCTTCAAGAGTTCTATGTAATTCGTCAAGGTTGCTCTTTATGCTGTCTTCCGCCTGTTTCCTGTTGGTGATATCCCAGAAAACGACCTGAGAAGCTGGCTGCCCCTGGTACATTATTGGTATCGCAGTAACCTCAACGTCAACAGATTTGCCGTCGAGTCGAAGAGACTTTTCTTCTAAGGGTTCAGCGAATTTTCCATCCTTCTGACACAGTTTAATGCGATCAAGCACAATGTCCCTGTAATCAGGATGGACAAAATCAAAAATCCTTTTACCGAGAGCATCTTCAGGACAGGAAGCGGCTACGAGATCAAGACTTGCCCTGTTTGCATAGACGATCACGCCATCAACATGAACGACAATCGCTGCAGGATTGTGGTCGAGCAGGCGGCGATATCGCTCCTGTGATTCCCGTAGCGCTTCCTGAATCGATTTGCGTTCCGTAATGTTTTCCAGAATACCGTCAAGATAGAGAATCGTACCTTCATCATCCAATATGGCCTTTGATGACAGGGATCCCCAGAATATCGAACCATCATTGCGCTTGAACTGGACTTCGTATCCGGAAATGGAGCCTTCCCTTATGATACTGCTGATGAATAGTTGGCGATCCTCGATATTCCGATAACAATCAACAACCTTTATATTGATCATCTGTTCGGGGCTCTCGAAACCGAACATTCTGGCAAGCACAGGATTAACAGAGAGAAATGATCCATCCTGCTCGATGGTTGAACGAAATACTCCAATAGGGATGTTTGCAAGAAGAGAACGGTAACGTTCTTCAGAAACTTTCAATGCTCGCTCAGATCTTTTTTCCTCTGTGATATCCCTGCCGAAACTCAGTGTTCCGTTAACTTCTCCATCAGTATAGATGGGAAGAGTCTGTACCTTGAGCTCGGCTATCTTATTTTTCCCTATTAATATTCTGACTTCATATTCATTGATATTACCACTCAATGTATCAATAAAAATATCTTTGACCCGATCAAGATCATCCGGGTGAATAACCGGTGAGAAACCCTTGCCTTTCCATTCATTACTTATTTTAGAGGACAATTCCTCTGCGTACTTATTGAAGAACACGAAATTCCCTTCCCTGTCCAGCTGCCAGATCATTTCTCTTGCGTTTTCAACAACTGTTCTGTATTTCAGCTCAGATTCCCTGATGCTTTCTTCCGCTTTCTTTCTCTCTGTGATATCCTGAACAAGTGAAAGAATGTTAATTACTGATCCATCCGGTTTTCTTGAGCATTTTGAAGCTATACTTACATGAATAGTATCGCCATTCCTGTGTATCAGACGCTTTTCGAGCCTATAGCCATCAATCTCACCGGAGAGTACCCCGGCTAAAGCGTTAAGATTCATATCCAGATCATCAGGGTGGGTCAGATCAGACCATTTCTTCTGCTGCAACTCTTCCTTGGAGTAGCCAAGCATATCACAGAGATAGTTGTTGACATCAATGAAGTGCATTTCAGGTGTGACAATCGCCATGCCTATCAACCCGAGCTCAAAATAGCGGTCGAACTGCTTTTCGTTCACCGGTAATCCATCCTTCTTTCAGGTTGTTTCAGCTTTGATCAAATAATCTTATGAGTTCGGCAGTACACTCCTTTAGCAATCTGGCAAGTATACTTTTATCCACGAAGTATGCAGATGTATTTAAGTAGATTATCTGAAGGTTATTTAAATGTTACTATATTGAGCAGAGTTCCGCAAGACCGTGTCGTACTGGATACAAATTCGAACAAACTGCGATACAACTGATTACTTTCATTAGCTGCCTGCTTCCTCTTGCGAAGCTTGCGAATTCTGTGAGTATGTTTATTGTAATAATGTTATTCTTGTATTCTAAATATGAGTGATACTGAGAAAGGCTGTCTTGGTCACGTTTTGAAATGCGATATAAAGAGTTATTGTGTGATTTGATGAAGAACTTTAAAGGGAGAGAAGAATGAAACACATTTTATGGACAACGTTGATATTCTCTGGAATGGTCGCAATTCTTCTTATGGCCTGTGGGGGGGGAGAACCTGAAGAACAGGGTGAACCCGCCGGGGATACCGAAGGAGAAATCGAGGAGCAGGGAGAATCCCCTGAAACTCCTGCTGAGGTGCCGGAAGGCGCAAACAACACTGCAGCCGATGCGATTGTGCTGGGTGAAGGAGTTACAGAAGGAGAACTCGAGCAGGAAGAAATGGATGACTGGTACGTATTCAGTGTTAATGGAGGAGAGACCTTTAACGTGTCTTTTACTCCTTCGAACGAAGCTGAACGTATTAATGTTGAAGTACTTGATTGTGAACTGGATGGTATATGGATAGAGTGGGACGTAAAACCACCTGTCAGCAAGGAATTCAGCTATATGACACCTGCGGAATCTTCAGGAGATTATTACGTACATGTATTCCAGGGAAGCCCTGGTTGCTACACACTGGAACTTTCAAAGGTAATGCAGAATGACGGGATTTCAGGTGCCGATGCCGGTGGAAGGGCTCCGGATGCGCTTGAAATTACATTGGGAGAGACAGTGGGAGGTATCATAGGTGATCTGGATGAATCCGACTGGTATTCCTTTGAGGTTCCATCCGGGAGTATTCTTGAGATATCATTTACCCCCGGATATGATTCAGAAGGCGCAAACATCAGATTTCTGGATACTGAAATCGATGACATCTGGACGGAATACGACGTTTACGCGGGTGTGACAATAACAAGGTCGATGATAATGAGCAGTTCATCGGGAGGAATTTATTACATCAATGTCTTCAGAGGTTACAACGGAACATACAGTTTAACAGTTACTACCGTTCCTCAGAACGACGCGGGAAGTGGTGATGATGCCGGAGATAGAGCTGTTCGTGCCGTCGGGTTGGAAACGGGACAGACAATCACCGGTATAATAGGCGATTATGATATAGAAGACTGGTACAGCATTGAAGTAAACGAAAATCAGAATCTGACCTTCCTTGTCACTCCGGATGAGGATGGAGAAGACTTGGACGTGACTCTTTGCGACCCCGATCAGGACGAAATCCAGACAGAGTGGGATGTGGCTCCTGGAGTTACCTGTGAACTCGGTCTTCCTGATGATGCAGTGGCTGGAACTTATTATCTCAGGGTATTCAGTGGAGGTACCGCTAGTTACTCGGTGTTGACAGAGGAGATATAGGAAGAGAATACTCTTTAACGGTACTGATACTATTACAGATTCACTGTCCACGAATACCGGTTCCTGTCGGTGGTTGCGGTCTAATCAATTCGATCCGGAATTATCCGAATCCTTTCAGCTCTCATACTGCATTTATCTATTCTCTGCCCGGCGCATGTGAAGTATTCATCAGGATATTCGATATAAGAGGACGACTGATTAGAGAACTGACACAGGGAGATCTTATACCTGGAACCTACTCCGTGAACTGGAGCTCGAACGGCATTGATTCCGGAATGTATTTCTACCGACTTCAAGCTGGAAGATCAATCGTAACCGGAAAGTGCCTGATTATCTCAGAGTAGACAACTGTTATACTGCGATCTGTTTCCGGGTTAATGGTTAATACTGAAACCCTTTCTGCAGAAGATTCTCGCGCACACTTCGGCTACTTCAGGGTCGTATAGTATACCGGAGTTCTGAGTGATTTCTTCAATGGCTTTATCAATACCAGGGATGGATCTGTAGGGCCGATGCGATGTCATGGATTCTATCACATCAGCTACGGCAATGATTCTTGCCTCAATCATTATATCGTTGCATTTCAGCCCGTTTGGATAACCCGAGCCATCGTATAATTCCTGATGCTGCAGTATCACATCGGCAACAGGCCAGGGGAATTCTACATTTGACAGAATATCGTACCCGATTTGTGGATGTGTCCGTACTATTTCCTTTTCGAGTTCTGATAACTTTCCGGGTCTTGAAAGGATCTCCTGCGGTATGCTGATCTTGCCGATATCATGAACCAGAGAGATCATGTATATGGCTTCGATCCTTTCATCGGAGAATCCCATCTCAATTGCTATCAGCTTTGCAAGCTCCGCAACTCTCAGCTGATGTCCGGATGTGTATGGATCCTTTGATTCGATTATCTTCGAGAGAGTATGAATTGTTCCTTCAACACTTTTCTTCAGTTTCTTCATGCTTTGCTGAAGCTCTTTTGTGCGATCCATTACACGTTCCTCAAGAAGATGTTCTTGAGCAACCAGTTGGCTTTCCACAAGCTTTCGATCATTGATTTCTCTACGAAGATCAACATTTCTAAGATAGTACAGCTCTGCTTCTTTCTCCTTCTGTTCAGTCTCATACCTTATCTGAAGCTTGGCGATTGTCTCAGCGCTATTCTCACTGAAGATCTCCTTCGTCAGGGAACTGTACTTCTTATAGAACAGAAAAGCCTTCTCAAAATCCCCAATTGCTTTGTAAAGATCGGAAAGCTCTCTGTAGCAGTCTGATTCACAAATCCTGGCTCCGATGCTGGTGGAAATCTGCAAGCCCCGCTCAAGGTATTCCAGAGCTTCATCATACTTTTCAAGGAGAATCATGATGTGACCTATCAATTTGCAATTGCTGGAGATACCTTCTTCGTCCTCCAATTCCTCTACAATAGAAAGTGATTTCATGTAGTATTCAAAAGCCGGTGTGTATTCTTCCAGCTCCATATGAATTTCTCCGATATTGCTGTATGAAATTGATATACCACGCTTGTTACCGAGTTCTTCCTTCAGTTTCAAGGATCTGCTGTGGTAATCCAGAGCGCTTTCCAGATCACCCTTTTCCTTTACCAGTATCCCCATGTTATTGTAGGACATGGCCAGTCCGGACAGATCTCCTGTTTCTTCCCTTATCCTGAGGGCTTTCCGGTAATACTCTTCAGCTCTTTCCAGATTATTCCGTTTACGGAAAATAATACCAATGCTGTTCAGAGAATGGGCAATGCGATTTCTGTCATTGATTTCCTCATATATCGCAAGCGCTTTCAGATGATGATCAATGGCAAGGACGAATCTACTCTGACTGCAGTATACAATTCCTATATTCGAGAATGTTGTCGCGATACCTTTCTTATCATCAAGCTCAGTGAAGATTGTGTGGGCGATTTTAAAATACATCATACTATCATAGTAGTTACCTCTGGCTGCTTTTGAAATGCCCATCAGTTGATTGCTGCCTGCCTCACCTTTCCTGTAGCCCAGTCGTTCCGAAAGAACCAGGGATTCCTGGGCGTATGCCTCTGTTATTAGAGGTTTAGAACTGTAAAGCAACATACCAAGTTCATTCAGCAAATCGACTCTCGCTCGTCCGGTTTTCCCGGAAGGAGGTCTGGAACGCATCTTTTTCAACCTGCGTTTGAGAACCGCCATATCATTATTCAAGCTTTCAAGCTCACTTCCCCGGGATGTGGATTAATCAAAATCGAATTCTTTCTCACATATAACTTTTATACAGGCGCTGACAACATCTCTGTCATACAGGACACCCTCATTTCTAGTTATTTCCTCTACCGCTTCCTTCAAACCCAGAACCGCTCTGTAAGGGCGATGAGATGACATAGCTTCAATAACATCGGCAACACAGATAATACGTGCTTCTATTGCAATTTCATCTGCTTTCAAACCCTGTGGATAGCCTGATCCATTAACATGTTCATGATGTTCTCTGACAATTTCAGCAATTGACCAGGGGAAGTTTATTTCGCTGAGAATGTTGTATCCTGTCTGAGGGTGTATCTGGATCATTTTCATTTCCAGATCAGTCAGGATTCCGGGCTTACTCAGTATCTCCTGCGGCACATTGATCTTTCCGATATCATGAACAAGAGACGCGATATGTATTGCTTCGATTTTTTCCTCAGGTAGTTTCATCTCCCTGGCGATGGCGCTGGCCAATTTCGCGACCCTGATCTGATGACCGGAAGTGTAGGGATCCCTCAGCTCCGTAATTTTCGATATAAGCACTATTGTTCCCTGAAAGCCTCGTTCGAGCTTGTTGTAGCTACTTTTGAGTTCGATTGTTCGCTCATTGATCAGTTCCTCCAGCTGATCCTGATGCTTCCTGAGTTCCTCCTCGATATGTATGCGCTCAGCTATCTCGTTCTGTAATTCGATGTTCTTCAGTTTGTATATTTCAGCTTCTTTTTTCTTCTTTTCAGTTTCGAATTTGATCTGAAGCTGAATCATGTTTCTTGAGCTTTCCTCACTGAATACTTTCCGAGAGAGATCGCTGTATTTTCTGTAATAATCCAGTGCTCCTCTGAAATCGTCCATTTCTTTGCACAGGTTTGAAAGGTTCTCGTACGCCCGTATCTCGCGATATTTCGCGTCGGTTTCTTTGGCAATTTTGAGAGCCTGATCCAGATAGAGTCTGGCCTGTTTGAATTTTCTCTGAACCGTGAGCAGACCTCCTAAATTATTGCATGATGCTGCCAGCCCGGTTTTATATTCAATCCGCTTGAATATTTCATAAGCTCTCTGAAAATGTTCCTTCGCGATATCGTGATCTCCCTTAAAATCGAGGATAATCCCTATATTGTTACAGGAACTGGCGATTCCCAGGTCATCATTAAGTTCCGTGAAGGATTGCAGAGACCTTTCCGCAAACTCCAGTGCTTTGTCATACTCATTAAGGTCCTGGTATATGTTGCCAAGGTTGTTATTTGTTTTCGCAATCCCTTTTTTATCACCTATTTCCTCACTTATTGCAAGGGATCTGAAGTAGTTCTTTAATGCATTATCATGATCCTTACGTTTCCCATAGATGATACCGATAGTATTGAGTGTGCTGGAAACACCGTTTTTATCATCGGTATCCCCATAAATAGCAAGAGCTTTCAGGCTGTAATCAAGCGCTTTTTCATATTCACCTCTTGATAAATATGAAATACCTATGATCTTGTAACATTTTGCGCAAAGGATTTCTATTGTAAGTTCCTGAGCTATCGATAGAGCCTGTTCAGCCAGGTTACCTGCTTCATCAGGATCTGTTTTATTAAGAGTTTCTGCAAGATCAAGAAGAATGGAGATCTCCTCTTCAGACTGTCTGTTTTCTGACTTGCGAATATCCGCGAGTTTCTTCTGAAGGATCTCGATATTACTGCTGATCAGCAAACCTCCCTTTTATTCAGGCAGGAAACAGGAGATGTATGAAATCTGCACCTGAAATGAACTAATTACAATAGAAATAACATATTTGCCATCGAACCGGAAGCCCTGCACAGGCCATTATCATCGGCGAGTCCTCTAATCCGGTCTCAATAGCGGGAATACTTTCGATTCGGAGAACGTATTCTGCTACTGGTTCTCGGACACCACTCCAACCCTCTATTGGGGAATCACCAGTGATTTGCAGAACCTTGTATTTCTCTCCTGGACTAATTGGGCTGATCTTCCGTGAAGAAATCCTTACCGTAAAGCTTGATTGAACACTCAGGGCAGATTCCGTGAGAGAACCTCGCTTCTGAATGATCGGAGATATAGTATTCGATCTGCTGCCAGTAACCGTCATCATCCCTGACTTTCTTGCAGTTTGCGCAGATCGGAAGCAGACCCTGAAGTCTCTTCACATGTGCGAGGGCGTTACGAAGCTGATCGTTCATCCTGGAAAGCTCTTCGTTCTTCAGAAGGTATATCTCGGCTTCCTTCTCTTTCTTCTCGGTTTCGAACTGCACCTGAAGTCTTGCGATCTTTTCAATACTTTTTTCGTTCAGGTATTCTTCCAGGCACGTATTGAGTTCCAGGGAGTACATGAGGGCTTCCTTAAGATTACCCTTAACCTCGTACAGGTTCGATATCTTTTCCAGACACAGGATCTCGTAATCCTTTAATTTCAATGATCTTGTTATCTCCAGGCCCCTCTCGGCGAAGGCCTCAGCTTCGTCGAGGCGCCCCAGATGTGTGCATGCTCCACCCGCGCAGCAGCAGGCATATGCGACTCCCCTTCTGTTGCCGAGCTCCTCATACAGCTCAAGGCTCCTGACATGGTAGTCCAGAGCTGTCTGATATTCACAGAGATCTTCGTACAGGCTTCCCAGGTTGCCGAGAGTGCTGGCTTTCTGTTTCCTTTCTCC
>JAUVUL010000035.1 GCA_030600975.1 Candidatus Aegiribacteria sp. | reverse complement strand
TCCAGGATGTCCTGAATCTGTTCGTCTGTCATCCCCAGTGAGTGTGCCGCTTCGATTGCCTCGGAAGGGAATCCATTCTCTTCCAGATTGTCCAGGTATTCAGAAGCCATGAAAGCTGTTACCTGAATATCCTGCAGCCCCTCCGAACGGCAGACATCGAAAAGGTGATCGAACCTGTCAGCTGCTGTTTCCATGAGAACACCGGACAACCGCTTGTAGTAGACGTAGCAGAATGCCTGCTCATATGTCCAGTATTCATCATCGGCTTCAAATGCGCCCCCATCCTGTCAAGGGATATCTGTGCGGCCTGCAAGGTCGCCAAAAACTCCATTGACACTTCAGCGAAGGAGTTCAGTGCGGCAGCCTTTTCTGCTGAAAGGCCATCACCGGGAATGATTGAATCTACATGAACAACCGATGGGATCGCGTATAGAGTGTAGTCGGATCTTGGAGGATCGCTGCTAATCTCCTTAATGGCACTGCTCCATATGCTGATTACCTTGTCAAGTGCAGCACCGAACACCCAGCCTTTTAACTCACCTGCAACATCAAAGATGCTGGTGATATCTAAGGTGATAATACTGGAAATCGTCGAGAACGTGTCCATGGAATCCCGGATCTTAGCAATAGCTTCTTCAACCTGAGTCTGAGATTTGCCCATGGCCACTGCAAGCCTCTGACTGAGAGTATTCCCCGGCTGTGCTGTGTCCTCGCCATCAGGAATGAATTTCAGCAGAACTCTCGGATCTTTGTACGGCGACGAAGAATCCTTATGAAGACGATAGGGTGCCTTCCCAAACGTGTTTCCACATGACGAATTCAGTTCGCTTGCGAGTGACAGATCTACGCCTTCATCCTCTGGTACCCAGATCTCCACCCGTGTGCGCTTGTATCCTGTCGGGAAGTAGCGGATATAATAACCATCCGGATGCAATGACCATCTGCCCTCAGGGATTTCCCTCTCGTTGTACTCCTCCGGTGGATCACCGTGGAAGACCGCGATCTCCTCCAGTTCCTCGTATGAGGATTCAGCGCTGGAGAGAACACTTCTGATTCTGGCTTCAGCTTCCAGGGCCGCTCTGACCGGTTCAGAAAAGTCCCCGATCAGATCATCTATCATGTCATCAGGTATCAGTCCCAGCGCTCCTCCGTTGAGTTCGAAGATCTCCTGGGGAGTGAGCAGTTCTGATGCTGTATTCTGCAGGTTATCGCTCATATCGGAGAATTTGCATCTGGCAAGGATTGCCCAGATAAGGGACTGAACAGCAGTCTGCGGGATATCTCCGTGACTGGAAGAGCGTTCCAGGATAGATTGAATGACCTCACTTCTGCTACCTTCAAGAGGTGCGTAAATGTATCCATTCCCCCCGGTATCGGAAACGTAGCTGCCGGCATGAAGGCAATAGCTCCTTGCCTCGAATTCATAGGCTCCCGGTAGAAGTAAAACTGATCCGTCAGGACACACAGGCATGTCGTATAGAGAAGTAAAGAATTCCGGTTCAAAACCGTCCATCTCCGGGCATTCGTAAACAGCATCATCTAGTCCGGTGCTGATCACAGGTTCCGGTTCAAGCAGACTACCAAGATCAGGAATATCGATAGGAATATCAAGGCCTGGAAACTGCGAATACGCTGATCCAGACACCATGATTATCGCTATTAGCAGTAGTAAATGATTTTTCATAATGGTTATTTCCTCTCATAATACCATATTCCTATACTTACCAGAATAATTTAATAGTCATTACCCTGACGAGCAAGTTCTCTCATGAATATAATAATTCCCAAAGGATCGGAGCGTTCCACGTAAAATAGAGTCCTCCCGAGTAGTGCAGGAAGCACTTGATTAAAGCCTGAATTGAGCGATTCCATTATTGTTATCCTCAAGTCGTTCCGATCAGAACTCCCTGGGAACGTTCAACAGAATGATATCTCTGGGAAGACAGGGTCTTTTCGTACATGACAATACCCATCATACAGCTCTTCATTCTCCCGGCATAGAAGACGGATGTGCGAGTATGATGCTGCTGTATACGTCGCTGCAGTAAAATGCTGGTGAGATTTGCGGATTAATACCTTATGGTGTAATGCAGTTCCACGGTTGGTTCAAGGTATCCATGCATGGTGGTTCTGCTGGTTCCCTCAACGTAGAAATCAGGACTGAAAAGGTACTGGGCGCTGACAGTTCCGGGATCGGCAGAGAATACATCGTCCTTGTAGGAGACATAAAGATTGGGGAGTACATATTTTCCCACATTGAGTACAAGGCTTGTGGTATCGGAAAGAAGCTCCGGAGATATCTCGAATGTATCAAGACCGATCTCGTGCCTGAGGTTCCGGGCAAGAAGGCTTCCGAGCATCGTCTGGGCTACGTTTTCAACCTCGGATCTGATGGCACTGGAGTTCATCTGCTGCATCTCGCTGTAGGTGAGCCCGACTGCCAGCAGAGTAAGAATATCCTCCTGGGCTACCAGACCCGATGGACCCTGGCAGGAAAGGGAGATCTCGAGATTCTCCAGATCTCCCGAAATCAGAATTGTGATTATGTATTCCTCGTGGCTTATCACGCTGCGCACCTTGGTTTCGGCTGTTACATTCAGCTGCATGGTAGGAGGACTGCCCTGTATGATATTAACCCTACCTTCAATTATCTGGAAATCCCTCTGAAGCAGTGTGATTCTACCTCTTACGGCCGATACATACCCGTTTACCGTTGGTTTTCGCTCGAGGGTGAATATCCTGAGTTTCAGCGCCATTTCAATATCAGCGAAATTCGTCCTGAACCACAAGTCTCCTGTTCCGGTCACGTCAATGGAAAGATCGAATGGAAGTTCCCCTGAACCATTGGATGAGGAGGAACTCACAGGTTGAGGAATACCTACCGCACCCTGTAGAATTCTAAGCTGACCCGAAAGGACAGGCCTTTCGTCCAGCCCCGTTCCGCTTGAGGAGAGTCCTCCGGAACAGATAACCGCTCCCATTCCAGGTATGGCTATTTCCATCTCCGAAAGGGTGGAATTGAGGTAGTAATCACCGAGTTCAAATGGGAAAAGGCTGACAATATCAGCCCGCCAGCTGGAGGAAAAGCTCCCGGTGTTCTCGCTGCCGGAACCAAGCGTAAACCGGGCGTTGTACCCCCTTTCAGTAGAGTCAGGATAGTTAAAGTAAAAATTCACGTTGGGTAGCTCAATTCCAAGCATTGTAAAGTACATTCGGTTGATCCTTGCGGATGCCTGAGCTTCGAAGGTGTAATCCCCATTATACCTCTAGTACTCAATCCTCGCGGAAACACTTGCACCCATCGTTTTCACCGGTGATGGAAGAATGTAGAAAAGCCAATCACCGATATTGTTAACCTCAAGCTCAAACCACTGGATCTTGTCGAAAAGCGGAGCGGTATCAGTTCCAGCCCAGATATCTCTGGCCTTCATCTGCAGACCGGATCTTACATCATTGTGCCATGCATATATCCCGTTTACATTGAATTCGTTGTTCTCAGCGGAAACATCAATGGTTATACTGTCCATCCTGAACTGACCGTAAACCGGATCCGATATGTGTCCTGTCAGTGAGCCCTGAACACCGGTTGTATCCTTCAGATACGAGATCCTGAAAGTGCCGACCCCCGACATATCGGCGGGCAGGCCGGAGAACGTACTGAAGGAGCTGAGATCGAAGTTCACTATGTCAGCTTGTATTTCCGTTTTTTCAGCACTGAGTATCCCGGACATGGCAAAGTCTCCCACAGGAGGGTCCAGCCACAGTGTATCCAGAATAATAGTGCCGTTTTCAGCAGATCCCGACAATCCTCCGGATGTGATCACTCTCAGTTTGGAATGGGTAGCCCTTATCTCCTCAATATTGAAGAAGGTCGAATCGCCTATCCCCACTTCTATTTCAGCCGTATATATCCGGTCGTATGAACCGGTAAATGTTAACCCGTTTATTCTGATTTCATCCGTGTCAAGCTTTATGTCCGCTGTTGTGTGAAAAACATCCGAAAGTACTCTGAGGCTGTCTATCAGAAGGGATGCGTCAGCTGTCAGGTTGCGGCCCGCCATGCTGAAAGTTCCCTCCACGGATACAGAGTCAGCTGATACCTCTTCCGCTACGAAATCAAGGACTTCAATACTTCCATCGAAACTCACTCCTGAAGAAATTCCAGCGATGACGTTCCTTGTAGAGTAATTAAGGGAACCATCAAGGGACACTCTTTCGGCTGACATCCCCTGTAACTCAAGCTCTCTTACTCCCGCACTGCCCTGGATATTCATCCCGAATCCTGTACCGTTTCCGCTCAACGAAAAGTACGCGGATGCTATATCGGGGCATCCACTGATACAGAATTCCCTGAGGAATGAAAGATCCCCTATCTCTCCGTCAGCCTGTATTGTCCACGATTCAGGAGTCCATCCCGGTCCCAGATATCCGTTACCGGTGAACGAAGCATACCCGCTGCTGCTGCCTACCGATCCATCCAGGCCGAAGGAGTTGTCTGACAGGGTCGCGTCGATATGGAGCGTTGAGACATCTATAATTTCCGAGGATGATTCCGCGAGATCGACTGTTACTGTGCCGTTCAGACTGGAGTATCCTGTTCCTCTGAACACAGCGGAAACAGAACCTGTAATACCGGTAGCTGAGACCCGCATCAAATATTCCGAAATGTCGGTATTTGTCATGTAAAGATGTAATGCGGCGCTCCATCCAAGAGATTCCATATTGAATCCACCGCTAATATTCAATTCGGCATCATCCGTTACCAGATGCAGGTTCCGTACGCTGATATTCTTAAGATCGGCCGTAAGAGTATCCGCTTCGAAGGATGCTTCGTTTCCGAACAGAATCGCTCTTCCGCTGGTAAGTGCAAGTTCCGCCTGAAGATCAGACAGTTTTCCTTTCAGGCTGCCCTCAATAAAGACCGACAGATCAACAGGTATATCGTAGGATGAAGTACCGACCGTTCCGGAAAGCTCGACATCCAGAGTTTCCCCGGAACCGGAAAGGATTCCGGAAATCAACAGTGAACCGGGAGCGGCGATTCCCGTAAATCCATCTGTAGTAACATTACTGTCATCCATACGCAGAAGCCCGCATCCGTATATACTGCCGAAACCTGGAAGATAAATCCCGGCGGAATCAACATTCAGCGCTACTCCGAATGTTCTTTCAATGGAAGCATCGAGGTACATCGAATCGATGATGATACTCGAGGGCTCAGTTATTATGCCGTACCGAAGATACAACCTGTCGGTACTGGCAGCTATGCCTGTGTCGATATCATTGAGAATGGATATAAGCGAAGTAGGCTGATCATACGGTAGAGCCTGGTCGGGAGCGAGATGAATGCTCAGCCTGTCAACCAGTATCTGATTAACATGGCCGCTGAGAAGGTAATAAAGAAGATTACCGTCTATCTGAATGCCGGTAACAGCAACCACCAGACCTTCGGAACCTGTGACGATAACTGAGTCTGCTGAGGTATTCCAGAAGATATCGGTACGCAGCCCTCTGAAGGTGATGGTAATGCTATCATCCGAAACGATACTGCCGATAATATTTCCTGGAACATCCCCGAGAAACCCGGTGGCAAGAAGAATGTAAAGAGACAGAACCAGAATCAACAGCCCGAGCACCGCCATCCTGAGCCATACGGCAGCTCTATGCTTTCTGCTCATGAGAGAGACTCCGGATAATTCCATGTCCTAGAAAGCATGACCTATCCCGATGTATATCTTTCCCCTCTTCAGGGAATTCCTCCAGGTGGGCGCAAAACCGTAATCAAGTCTCAATGGACCGAAAAGTGTATGGTAGCGGAGTCCGAATCCCGTTCCAAAGCCTGCCGTCTCAAAATCAATCTCATTGAACGCGTTCCAGAGTCCACCGGCGTCTGTGAACAGAACAATTCCAAGGTTTCCGACTATCCTGGTCCGGATCTCGAAATTTCCAAGAACCTCAAGCCGTCCTCCTATCGGGTTTTCATCATCATCCTTCGGACCCAGCGAATTGAAAGGATAACCGCGGATTGTAGTCCCTCCGCCAAGGTAGAACCTGTCATCCGGAGGTACGGTAGTGTCATCACCGTATGGAAACGAACCCCCGAGCCTCAGGCTGCCGGCGAGTATAAAATCGCTACTCAGTGGAAAGTAGAGTCTGGCTTCAGTGGAGATCCTGTAATAATCATTCCCACCGAGAAAGCCTCCTGACAGTTTTCCCGACCCCATCATCCAGTGTCCCCGCAGGGGATCAAGTAAAGGGCTTCTTGTATCATGTACCAGGGTTGACGTAATGCTGGAGGTTGTCCGCCAGTCGGTAGTGGTGAAACTGGTATCTGCCCATTCGTTGTACTTCTCGTACTCAAGGCTGTAGCCGATCGTGAATTTCAGGTGCCCGGTGATGTCCCTGGCAAATGTGGACGTTATCGAATAACTTCTCTGCCTGATACCCGGCGTAAAAAAGTAGAGATAGCCCAGCTTCAGCTGCCATTTCCATCTTGATGATAGAAACCAGGGTTCTTCGTAAACGATCTCCGGTGCTATCATACGTCCATCCCTTGAACCGAAGTATTCCATCATGTATATGCCTATGGACAGTCTCTGGTTGTTCCCCATGATGTTGGGGTGAAGCCATGTGACACTTCCGAATACAGCCGATGGTGACACGTAACCGGTACCCAGATCTATTCTTTTGTATCTGCTTTCACTTACATAAATGTCAAGGTTGACGATACTGCTGTCATTCTCACCTGAGTGGTAGGAGAACCTTACATCCTGGAACAGGCCAAGTCCGTAGATATTGCTGACGGACTGCCTGAGGAGTTCCATATTCAGGGAATCACCAGGTTGGATCAATATCTCCCTTGTAATAACCGTTTGGCGAATCGTTTCCAGCCCGGTAATAGAAATGCTGCCGAGAAAAACCTGTTCATTTTCATCAATATTGCATTCCACTGCCCGGTAACCGGTCTCTCTATCTACTTCACTCATGCTTAGAAGTTCAATATCTATGGAAGAGTAGATGTAACCTCTTTCATTGTACAGATCGACTACGGAATTTCTGAAGGAAAGAGTATCCGAGGGCGTTATGGGTTCACCTGGAGCCCCGGGATAAAGCACGGCCATTGAATCAACCGGGATGACCATCGCACCGTTGAATACGAGGCCGGAAAGAAGACTTCTTATTCCGGCCTCGACCGAAATTCTCACAATATTATTCTCGTCATCCCAGAGGGGCCACTGGACAGTTACAACAGCATCAAGGTATCCTATATTGTTAAGGTTCGCGATGATACCATCTCTTACCTGTACCGGTGTTATTCTGAGGAGGGATGCCCCTGCTTGAAGCCCGGTTCCGTTTAAAAGTTTATGCTCCGATACGGGAAAATCCCCGGAAACGTATATTGAATCCACTACAGGTTCCGTGAAAGCCGCATGCACAGCTGAAGGCATGAACAGCAGCAACAGAAATGTGGTAAGCGTTTTCACGATGGAGATATATTTTCTCAGTACGATGCTGTTTCCTTTCCGGGTGATTGAAAATCGGCAGTACTCGTATCCGATGCGGTCCCGCTGAACATGTACTCGGAAATATACAAGTCAGCAAGTATAGTTCCACATATGAGTCAAGCATAATTCCAAATGCATAATGCGGGCCAGATGAGATTTAAATACAACCGTGGATAAATTGGAGGTGTGCCGTTCCGTAAGTGCATCAGTCTTTCGTTTTCTTGACGTGGCGGAGCTGTCTCTGGATTTATTATCTTAGACAGGGTATTCAGCGTTTTCTGGACAGATGTTCAGGAAATCCAGTTTCCTGTTGGTACTCCCGTGAATGAATGAAAAGGAGACAGCCATAGTAGGCCAGAACACAACACTGCTATTCCTGCTGATATTCATCATGTTCTCTTTCGTTATCACCGGGATAGCTGCAGATGGAGCTACCACCGCTTTCAGCGGTTTCCTGGATCTGCAGTTCCAACCGGCGAGACTCATCAGTGACTTCATATCCACCAGCGGCATCGGAGCTTCTCTCATCAATGCTGCGGCGGTCGGTGCTACAGGACTGATCTGTATCTTGCTGTCGAAAGTTCAGTTGTCCGGATCAACCTTCGCCGCGATTTTCACGATGATGGGTTTCGCCCTTTTCGGCAAAACACCCATGAACATCATCCCAATAATCATCGGCGTATACCTCTCCGGGAAGCTGGTTGGTAAGAGCTTCTCGGAATACATAATCATAGCCCTGTTCGGAACAGCCCTTGGGCCGCTGGTCAGCCTGGTTGCATATGAGCTGGGTCTTTCAGGATTGTCTGCTATCGCCGTCGGCACGACCGCAGGGATCGCTACCGGTTTCCTGCTTCCGGCGATCGCAGTATCCATGCTGCATTTCCACCAGGGATACAACCTTTACAATCTGGGTCTGTCATGCGGCTTTTTCGCCCTCTTCGCCGCCGCGCTGATCAGGGCAGGAGGGCACATCTTCGAGGGTCTGCTGCTGTGGCACACGGAGGAGTCCGCAATACTGACGCTCCTGGTTCCCGTTCTTTCCCTCATTCTCATCCTTACGGGGCTGCTGTCAGGTGGCGCGGTGAGGAGCCTGAAGGACCTGATGGCCATCCAGAAACATTCGGGCCGACTTCCTTCGGATTTCATGGACATGGAATCGATGGAAGGAGCCCTTCTCAACGCTGGTCTCATCGGACTTGCGGGTTCTCTCTACATCCTGCTGATAGGCGGGGATCTCAACGGTCCAACTATCGGAGGACTCCTGACGATCATGGGTTTCGGCGCATTTGGTACACACCTCAGGAATTCCTGGCCGGTCGTTCTTGGAGTGATCGCAGCAACGCTCCTCTTCGGCAAATCACTCACGGCTCCAGGGGCTATCCTGGCCGCGATTTTCTGTACTACCCTCGCACCACTGGCCGGAGCTTTCGGAATTCTCACCGGTTTGATCGCAGGATTCATCCATCTGATCCTGGTTCACCAGACCGGAGTCTGGCAGGGTGGTATGAACCTCTACAACAATGGTTTTGCCGGTGGTCTGACCGCGGCATTCATCGTTTCGGTTATTGCGTGGTATCGCTCAAAGGATTCTGATTTTAAACAGGGAACTAACAGGAGTAGCTGATTATGAAACGAAAAGAACTGATCCTCCACTTGATCGGTGAAGTAACGAATTACATGTTGGAGAACAATCCGAAGCGGCTT
>JAUVUL010000115.1 GCA_030600975.1 Candidatus Aegiribacteria sp. | reverse complement strand
TACCCACAGGTACATTCAGTACCGGGTGGGTATGACCAGTGACAGCCGTTTCGGGACACCTGTTCTTGATCAAGTATATTTCTACTGGAGCAGCATGGGGATCGAAGGCGGTTCTATTATTGAGGAGTTCGTGATCACCGCAGTTCCCAACCCTTCTGTTGGAGGAGTATCCATTGTAGTTCCTTCTTTATATGCTGAGGATGTTGAGCTGTTTGTTTACGATCTTTCAGGTAAGCTTGTAAGGAAGCTTTCCGAAAGGGACGGAAGCACCTTCATATGGGACGGCAGTGATTCCTCCGGGCATGAAGCTCCATCCGGTACATACATCATCCGAGGTATTGTTGAAGACAGATCGGCTACGGTGAGATTTGTGAAGCTCTGATAACTCAGGTTATCTGCATATATTTTCATAGGCTATCGTTAATAAAAACCACAATAACATTAAGAACCTGTATCCACTTTGTTTTATTCGCACTTTCCTAAACGAAATTTAGAGAATATAACTTCAAGTAATTAGCTTGGCTCAGCATTCACTGTATAAGGGCAAATATCCGGAAACATGCATATCAAAGTAATACTGTTTCTGAATGTAGTCCGGAAAGCTGGTGATACCTGAAGGTTGAAAAGCCCTAAGAGCGATGCTTCCTGGAAAAAAGGGTTAGTGTATACTTTACCTCGGTCGTTTTTCTAGTCATACTACCGGTTCGTATAAGTTGGTGGATATTATTTGGAGGAAAACGTTGGAACCCTACGATTTCAGAAAACTGGAAGAGAAATGGAAGCCTGTCTGGGAAAGGATGGGTCTTTACAGAACCGGTACACAACCTGACAGAGAACCCTTCTACTGCCTTGATTATTTTCCCTATCCCTCGGGAGCAGGATTGTCTGTAGGTCACTGCAAGAACTACATACCAACCGATGTCATATGCCGGAAAAAGAGAATGGACGGGTTAAATGTGCTGCATCCTATGGGCTGGGATGCCTTCGGTCAGCCGGCGGAGGAGTACGCCATTAGAACAGGTACACATCCCGCTGAAGTGACCAGAATCAATTCGGATACCTACCGCAGGCAGTTTAAGCTGATAGAAGCCAGTTACGACTGGGAAAGGGAGATCAATTCAAGCGATCCCGATTACTACAGATGGACCCAGTACTTTTTCAATCTTCTTTTTGACAGGGGACTTGCGTATCAGACTGAGAACGATCAGATGTGGTGTCCCGAATGCAGGATAGTCCTTTCCAATGAAGAGGCTGCAGGCGGTATCTGCTGGCGCTGCGGTGGCGAGGTTACAAGAAAGAAACTGAAGCAGTGGTTCCTCAGGATCACCGATTATGCCGACAGATTGCTTCAGGACCTTGAAGATCTCGACTGGCCTGAGGGGATAAAGGCCATGCAGAGGAACTGGATAGGAAGATCCGAGGGAGCCGAGGTGATCTTCAGAATAGCTAATCCTGAAACAGGCTTTGAATTAGACCTTCCCGTATATACTACCAGACTCGATACTATCTACGGAGCCACATTCTGTGTTCTTGCTCCAGAATATCCGGATATCGAGAAACTGGTTACTTCCGAGAAGCATGATGAAGTCATGGATTATGTAGTCGAAGCCAGGGCAAAGAGTGACCTTGAGAGAACTGCGGCAGCAGAAAAGGAGAAAACCGGTGTATTCACCGGCTGCTTCGCTGTGAATCCATACAACGGGGAAAAGGTTCCGGTATACGTAGCCGATTATGTACTGGCTGGTTATGGAACCGCTGCAATAATGGCGGTACCCGCTCATGATGAGAGGGATCATGCCTTCGCTGTGAAATTCAGTATACCCATTGTTGAGGTTATTTCCCCCGGAGGCATACCCCGGGGAGTTGAGGAAGCTGCCACGGTAGCTGATGGACAGCTTTTAAGCAGCGGACCCTTTACCGGTCTTGATTCCGATGAAGCCAGGAAAAGTATGGCTGAATACGCAATTGAGAATGGAATTGGAAAGCCGGATGTCCGTTACAGGATAAGGGACTGGCTTGTTTCAAGGCAGCGGTACTGGGGAGCCCCGATTCCGATAATCCATTGCGAAAAATGCGGTGCCGTTCCTGATAGAAACCTTCCCGTTATTCTCCCCGAAATGGATGATTTCAAGCCTGATGATTCGGGACGTTCACCTCTCGCAAGAGCAGAGGAATGGGTTAATACCACATGTCCTGAATGCGGAGGTCCTGCCAGGCGGGATACCGATACGATGGCTGGTTTTGTCTGCTCATCGTGGTATTTCCTCAGGTTTGCCTCCCCGCATGAGTCCGGTAGACCCTTCGACCCGGAAGCTGTGAGATACTGGCTTCCCGTCGATCTTTACGTAGGTGGCGCTGAGCATGCGGTAATGCACCTTATCTATGCCAGGTTCTGGACAAAGGTCATGTACGATGAAGGAATGCTCGATTTTACCGAGCCGTTTTCCGTCTTGAAGAACCAGGGAATGATAATCGGAGCCGACGGACAGAAAATGTCCAAGTCAAAGGGAAACATCGTTACTCCTGACGAGATGGTGGAGAAGTACGGCACCGACGCCCTGAGGCTCTATATCCTTTTCATGGGACCCTTCGAGGCGGAACTGGATTGGAGCGAAGAGGGGATAGCCGGTACCTACAGATTTCTGAAGAGGGTCTGGTCGGTTGTTCTTGAAACGGCTGAACCTCAGCCAATGGAGATGGATGAGGATTTCATTGTCGAACTCCGCTACAATACGGCCAGAACGGTGAAGAAGGTCACGGAAGATGTGAATTCCTTTGCTTTCAACACGGCGGTGGCCGCGATGATGGAGTACGTGAATTTTCTTTCTGTCAACAGGGAGAGGGCAGGAGCCGCAGGCAGTCTCTGGAAGGATTCAATCCGGAAACTGCTTGTACTGATGGCGCCTATGACACCGTTCATCTCCGATGAGCTCTGGGAGCGGATGAATTTCCCCGGAGATACAGTTACTCAGCAGGAATGGCCCTGCTGGGACGAAGATGACCTTATTCTGGATTCAGTTGAAATAGTCATTCAGGTTAAAGGGAAAATACGTGCCCGGATGAGGGTTCCCTCAGAGACCGGTGCGGATGAGCTGGAGAAAAGAGCCCTGTCACTGGACAGAATCGAAGAATTGCTGGAAGGCAGTGAACCCCGGAGGGTGATAGTCGTGCCCGGCAAACTGGTTAACATCATACCATGACTGCTCCTGTACTGAAGCCTTTTACCGCCATCGGGAAACTGATCACGGTGATACTCGGACTTACCGGAAGGCTTGTTGCCGGGATTATCGGCACGGTGTTCATTGTACTTGGAGCGGTGCTCTGCATAACAGTTATCGGTGCAATAGCTGGTATACCCCTTATCATAATCGGTGTTCTGCTCGTAATAAGGTGCCTTTTCTAGGTAGTCTCCGCGGTGATGGTTGCGATTAAGAAAGGTTCGGTTTATTGATGCTTCCCGGGAGAGCTGATATTAAAGCAGGCACGAGGGTTTCAATCGTAAGCAAAGTAAATCAACGTTCCGGTGAACTCACCGAAGGAATCGTTATGGACATTCTGACAAAATCTCCCCGGCATCCCCATGGTATTAAGGTAAGACTTGAATGCGGACTTGTGGGCAGAGTAAAGGAGATCTTACTATGAGTCTCAAGAAAAAGAAATAGTGAAAATGAATAAGGAGCGCTGAATCAATGGATATGGAAATAGTATTTCCCGGTGGGAAAAGAGTAGATGCCAGTTACAATAATTTTACTATCAGAACGGATCAGTCTATCCGGGGCGGAGGAGAAGGGTCCGCACCGGAACCCTTTGACCTGTTTTTCGCGTCCCTCGGGACCTGCGCGGGTATTTACGTTCTTTCCTACTGCCAGTATCATGATCTCCCTTCCGAAGACATCAGGCTGTATCAAACTGTCGAGCGAGATCCTGAGACGAAACTGTTCCAGAAGCTGAAAATTGATATCAGGGTACCTGCTTCTTTCCCTGAAAAGTACCATAAGGCGCTTGTGCGCTCAGCGGAGCAGTGCACCGTAAAGAAGCATATTGCAAAGGGGCTGCCGGAATTTGAAGTTACTATTTCTTCCAAAACGGATAACCAGTAAACAGTGCAGGTTGAACCTGCCATGCCCCGGAGGTGATTAGATGATAATACGCAAATATACCGATGTAGAATCCGAAGATGTGAAAATGGAAGAAGCCAGAGGAGTTAAGAAACGGGTCCTTATTTCGGAGGCCGACGGTGCTCCCAATTTCATTATGAGACGATTCACGATTGAACCTGGCGGGCACACTCCTTACCATACCCATTCCTGGGAGCATGAAGTTTACGTTCTATCCGGGATCGGACAGGTCATGTTGGGCGAAACGACTCATGAAATCAGTACAGGAACCGTGGTTCTCATACTGCCGGATGAAGAGCACAACTTCGTGAACACCGGCAGTGAACCACTGAATTTCCTCTGCACAATACCCAGATAGCAAATGGGGTCAAATGGGGGCCGGACCTAACATCTTAACATTCGTTACTGTTGTAACAATGAAAAATGTTTAGATGTTAGGTCCGGCCCCCAGCTTCGGCCCCCAGCTCTATCGGCGGAGAGTTTCCATCCATTCCTGAGCCTGAAGGAGTACAGGCCTGTTGACCATATGTACCCCTTCCCATGAACTGAAAACCGTTTCAATTCCCAGGCTTTCAAGGATCTCAACCGTTGCCATTCCTACTTCGACATCAACGGACTGATCCATGGTACCATTAGCGACGAAGGCGTTAAGTCCGGCTGCATCACCCCAGCTGGAGGTGCCGACAAATGTAGTGTCCAACCTTCCGCCAAACCCTATCAATCCGGTGAACACCTCAGGATGTGTGAGACCTGTCATCCAGGTCAGGGCGCATCCCTGGGAGAAGCCGAAGAGGAAAACATCCGATATCAGGTGCCTTTGCCGAAGGTCATCAACAAGTGAGATCACATACTCAGTGGAAAGCAGGTCGAGTTCCTGGATATCGTACCCCTCTTCGTACTGCTTGAACCAGGAGAACGCGGTAACGTTGTTCTCCGTAAAGGGGTAAGGTCCCCTGGGGCAGGCATAGATGAAATCAGGCTCATCGAAGTATTCCCAGAGACGTATGAAACTCTCAGGAGAATCACCGTAACCGTGCAAGCCCACAACGAGAGGGTATTCCAGTTCAGGGTCGTAACCTTCAGGAAATCGCAATAGACAGCGGAAAGCCGCCTCAGCATAGAACAGGTACCGGTCACCTGAGTATTCAGGGGCTTCACCAAGTGCAGCTGATATGTGCTGCATAGTGCCTACAAAAAGGGGATCATCCCTGATGGCATCGAAGTCGGAATCCGCGTTCATAAAGCCGATGTCATGATACCCAGCGATCACCGCCCTCTGGAGGTAGAGGGAAGCAAACTCCACTTCACCCATCAGAGCATAACAGCAGGCAACATTGTAAATAGCAACTTCGTTATCGATGTTTCTTGTCAGGGATGCAAGGTAATACCTGATAGCCAGATTGTAATTGCCGTCTCTATACGCTTCCTCTGCTATCCGGTAGAATTCCGATAGATCAAGATCCAGAAAATCACCGGCAGAGAGGTCCGTGGGATCTATTTCCCCCGGGGTCGCCAGCCGGGTACCTGGGACCGACAGCGTTAACAGCACCATCAGAACGGTCATTCAGTTCTCCAGAAGCTGGAATATGTAGATCTTCGGATAATCCATGGGGTCTCTGTCACAGGCCAGTATCCCGCCCGTGTCTATCATGAACGAAGGTCTTGTGACAGCAGTGAACTCAACGTCCGTCACAGCCACAAAGAGAAGAGTGCCGGAATAATCGTACACTCTGAATACCGGCGTATCCGTACACGCCATCTCAACCCATATCCTCTTCAGGGAGTCTACACCGATTGAAGCTATCACATTCCTCCACGGGTATACATCATCAATTCTATCCATACCGGCAGAAGCTTCTCCATTAACTATCATGATGGACAGGCTGAGTGATCCGGCATCGATCTCATCCTGGGTAAGGGGAGTTCTTTCCCTCTCTTCCAAGAGGGTGAGGAATTCCTCACCATCTGGGGAGAAGCCGCTTACAGCGAAAAGCGTGTCGGATAACTCGGCTACAAATACACTTCCGTCGGGACCTACCGCGAAATCGAACTCCGGACCCCTTTGAAGACTAGCCTGGTCCCCGCCTTTCCAATCTTTATTTGCAATCCAAATAAAAGAGCTTTGAATGTCTTTTTTGAAACTTTTAATTATAACGAATCCAGATTTTTTTAATCGGTCACTTTGATATGGTCTAACATTGTTAATCTTACTTAAAATAATCTCTG
>JAUVUL010000365.1 GCA_030600975.1 Candidatus Aegiribacteria sp. | reverse complement strand
GCACCTCGGTGTCCGTATAGGATCTGAAGGTATATTTGCCATCAAGCCCGAAATTTCTCCTGAGTTCCCGGAAATTGTACACTTCACCATTGTACGCAATCCATACTGTGGAGTTTTCGTTGTGCATTGGCTGATGCCCTGCGGATGAGAGATCGATAACGCTGAGCCGCCTGTGTGCCAGGCCGCAGGGTCCAAGCCACTCATGTCCGCTGTCATCAGGTCCCCTGTGGGCAATAACCGAAGACATGGATTCAAGAATGTTCCCGTATTCATGAGTGAATCCGTCTCCCAGCAGGAGTCCGGCAAATCCGCACATAACAGTTTACTCGCTGATCAATCTGTACCGGTGTACATATCGGGCAACGGTTTTGCCCTTCTTGCCATGGCTTCAGCCACCATTCCGAAAAGAAGAATCTGAAGGGCGGACACTAACAGTATTACCGATGTAGTGGAAACCACCGGAAAACTTGTCAGTATGGCTCCCAAGCTCCCTGCCTGGTTCGCTGCGCTGATAATATCAAGGGAAAGCTTCAGCAATCCTGTTACGAAACAGAAAAGTGAGATCGGTACAAACACTTTAAGAGGTCTGAACAGGACGGCCAGCCGGAGAACCAGCATAATGAAATTGGGGAAGTGGGCAGGTTTTATTTTCGATTCTCCCGTTCTCTGACGGTAGTCTATGGGAACATATGTGACTTCCAGGTCATCACATAAAGAAGCAACAGTAATAGTTGTGGTGAACGAGAATCCGCTTGGCAAAAGATTGAAATACTGCAGAGCCAGGGATTTTCTGAATACTCTCAATCCCGAATTGAGATCGGGGATATCCCTGCCTGTTATATGCACCGCCAGCTTTCTCAGAAACCATTTGGCCGGCTTACGGTTCCATGGAATGCAGACCGTATCCCCGGTTCTGGAGCCGACCACCATGTCGCAGTTGTCCAGCTGTGATAAAAGCTCCGGTATCCTTCCTACGGGATAGGTTCCATCTGCATCGCATATAATGATGATTCCGTTAGAAGCAGACCTTATGCCGGTTTTAAGAGAGGCTCCATAACCATAGTTGCAGCTGTGTCTTATCACCCTTGCAACTGTACTGGAGGCAAGCGCGAAGGTTGAGTCGGATGAGCCATCATCCACTACTATTATTTCACTCTCAGAACCGCAGGAAACAAGAATATTCACCACGGACTCAATAGTTGTGACAATCGACTGTTCTTCGTTGTATGCCGGAATAATCACGGAAATATTCTTCAACACTGCCTCCTTATCTAAGGCATTCTGGCTTTTTCGATATATAGAGGTCACATATCAACTTTGCAATGAGGCTTTTTCAAGGGATTTCAATAAGTGGGATATCGAAATGCAAATCTACCCCTCCCGCAGCTCAGATGCTCAAGGAACCTCCTGGAAGATCTTTACTCATATTAATCATTATATCCGAATACTGCAGCTGGAAGAGTAACCGAGAAGGGGCGGGAGAAATCCCGCCCCTTCCTTCTGAATCAGCTGAGGTTACCAGGTTTTCTGGAAACTGAGCTGAACCTGAATTGAACCGGCTCCATCGGGCGGTGCCGGGATATGCAGCTCTTCAAGAACTTCGCACAGGTTATCGTCAATATCACTGTCAAGACCGCTGCCAATCAGTGAAACGTCAGTTACATTTCCATTCCCATCGATCTCAATACTGAATGTGACCATACTTGAAGGCCACTCGTCAGTATCCTCAATTCCGTCAAGATAGTTCTGGTATACCTCCGTCATGTCATCAAGGAGTTCCCGCATCGCAGAACGAACAACCGATGGAAGCAGTCCCAGAGTAGGAGAAGCGGATACAAGGCTGACACTGCCGAACCAGGCGGTCTGTTCATACTCGAAGTAATCACCATCAGTGATTTCTTCACATGCATCTAAGGACGTATAAGCTCCCCCACCTGAACCGACCGCAGGTGCCTGCATGATTCCTGAGACAGAACTGCTGCCGCGGTAGTGCAATGTCTCGCCACCTCTGGCGCCGAATACACCTTCGTACGAAACACCTTCAGGCATATTCACGGGAACCTGGACCGTTACCGGCTGCCCATCAGGATCGGTTCTGATCTCTTCGCATACAGCAACGAATGATGTGTATTCACTCATTATCTGATAGTCGAGAGCTGTGTCGGTTATCTCGTCTATGATGTCCTGATTCTGATCGACGTAACCGTACGAATTGTACATCTGGCGATTGAGGTCGTGTATCTTCTTCCTGGCCCAGAGAGTGGCTATGACATCGTTGTCTTCCTCGCGCGAAGGAAGTACAACCTGAACCTCGCTGTTCCAGCGCCTGCCCGCGACATTACCTGAAAGATGAATAGATTCGCTTCCGGAGCCATCGTACTGTCCAACGATTACGAGAGGCTCTCCTGCGTACAGGTCAGGAATCAGGGAAGGATACACATCGTGAACATCGAGGTCACCCCAGTCAATACTGATCCCGACGAGGTAGGGATCGTTGATTTTCTCGTAGATCGCACTTACCGCTTCAGTGGGATCTTCATTCAGGCCCACGTAATACGCGTGCCCGCGCCCTTCTTCGGCCAGACCTTCGATGAGGTATCTGTTGGGACTTGAACCTACTCCGACGCTGAAGAGTCTGGTGTTTTCTCCAAGGGTGCTCTGCAGTTCAGCAAGTATCTCCGCCTCGTTACCAATGAAGCCATCGGTAAGGAAAATGACGAATCGCATTCTGTCAGGATCTTCAGAGCCGCCATCGGCTATCCTGAAGATCCTGACAGAATGCGATTCGT
>JAUVUL010000178.1 GCA_030600975.1 Candidatus Aegiribacteria sp. | reverse complement strand
TGAGTAATATCGAACTTCGCCGGAACATATTCAGTTTCGGCTCCGACAGCAGCTCCTTCCTGCAGGGAATCGGGATTGCTCTATTTGGAGATGCCGGCCAGGTGTCTGATTCCTTTGACACGCTGAGATGGAATCGCTTTCATCTCTCCGGCGGTGGTGGAATCAGGATACACCTGTCCGGGGACAGAACGATAAGGCTGGATATAGCCAAATCCCCCGAGGGCATGGGTGGAAGTATCTCCTTCAGAGAGATGTTCTGACACAGGGGGTCGGTTGTCCATAAGATGGATAAATCGCGGGAGCATGAACCTTACGCTGATCCTATCTTGCTACGGTGAACGGAATGGAATTATCCAGTCCGGTCGAGTTGGAAAACCTGAGAATGTATACCCCCTGGTGGAAATTGGCCATTTCTATTTCGTTCAACCCCTCTGGAATCTGACTTGTATAAATCAACCTGCCACTTATTGAGTAGAGCCGAATCATTCCGGATATCCATACATGTACACATAGACAATCATTCACCGGATTCGGATAACAGATCAGATCATTCTGATTAAAGACTTCCATTCCCTGCCAGTTCACAGCGACAACCGCATCAAGGTCGAACAGCCCGCCATCCTGCACATCATCACCACAGTCGGTCAGTCGTACAAACCTTATCCAGGACAGGCCGATATCGGCAAGATCAAACTGATCCCCGCCTGAAAGATCAGGATTTGTCGGATCATCTCCAGTGGTTGGCCAGACACCGGCAAGGCCTTCAAGAGTCTGTGAATCCCACGGGAACATCACCCAGCTGATACCGTCCTGACTAACCTCGACGAAGGCGCATTCCCTGAAGTAGGAGGAGCCAAACTGGAATACATTCTCGAAGACTGAAAAATCAGGTCCAACGTCATCAATAACCGCATTATCAACGAATTCAAGCACAACCCAGCCATATTTACCAAGTGTAAGCAGTTCTGACTCCGAGGAGGAGGGATAAGTTGATGTCGCGTTCGGATCGGGCGGTCCAAGTATGTTTTCAGGGTAGAACTCCTGCCCGAATCCCGCCCCCTCTCCGTAGGATATTCCGGGTGAATCATCGGCCCAGGGATCAGCTGTCGAGATGCATATCAGAAATATCAGGATAGAAGTCATATTACTTCACTCGCTGTCATCGCAGAACTGCAATTCTGGCTGATAGATTTCCGGATACAACGGGATAAATGCCTTCAGGCAGGTTAATGACACTGAAACTTGATGTTCCGGATTCATCCGATATCGATGCTTCCATACATCTTCCCGACAGATCGAATACAAGGATTCTATCGCCGGGAGTTGCTCCAGTTACTGTTATGATCGCGGAGGCAGGTGATGGAGAAATTCTGAGATAACCAGTTGGTTGAACAGGATCGCTGGTTTCAATTCCTGTAATGCATCCGTTTACAGCAAGCGCACCGGGGTTACTGACTGAATAGGATGTAAGGAGCTGATCATCAAGGTCATACACCCGAACCTGACCATTCATTGTGTCGGAGACAAACAGATTCCCAGCGGAATCGATATCAAAACCGGTCCCACCTGTAAATATCGGATCGGATGAATCATGCAGGACCTCATGCATGTCAGTAGTGATTACATAGACTCCCGGTCCCCATCCGTCACCGATATAGGCTTTATTGTCCCTGATGCATATTGTTGAGGGAAATCCTCCTGTTAAGAGGTTTTCGGTTACATTGCCCGAAATTACATCGACTAGACTGATCGAGCCTTCATCGTTTCCGTAAACTCCGCTGTTCACGACAAAAAGCTCATCGACTCCATCATATGCAACAGACTGACAGTTGACTCCCACTTCGATAGTATCAGAGACAGTCATAGTTGAGAGATCAACTCTTACGAGGTTATTGCCACTGCCCCATCCGCCACAGGCAACCCATGCAAAACCTTCCGCGAGGCACATCCATTCCGGGCACGGTCCGACTCCGGGTATCTCAGAAAGAATCGATAAGGGATCTGTCGAAACAACAACCATTGAATTATTCAGTGCCGCACTTATCAGGAGCGTATCGGAGGAGACGAATTGCTCTCCCCAGCAGTTATATCCTGTTCCAATAGCAAGATTCTCAATTGCCCAGGTTTCCACATTTATCCGCTGAAGCGCGGAGTTATCACTGCCTGAATTAACTACGTATACGAATCCATCAGAGTACAGAATATCATTCGGATAATTGCCCAGTACAGCTACTCCGGGATTAACAGCACCCGAAATAAGGTCAATTTCCACGAGACTGCCGCTCGTATCGATCACATACGCGTTATCTGCTGCAACAAGAACCAGATGCAACAGAATCAACGAGAGAGAAAGCATTATCACTCCCCTGTTCTGTCACGATTGGTGCGGAAAAAACACTGTGTCTTTTCCACCCTCCCGCGAAGGTGAAAATGAAAATATCGGCAGAAGGTCTTCTGGCTTCCAGGCTTCCTACTCACGCGCCTTCTCACCCCTTATGGGAGATGGCTGTTGCGGTTTCGTTCCTGGTTACAGCGGCGGGGCCGCGCCGGATTTTCACCGGCTTCCCTGACGCTGCCGACAGAGTGATAATAAACTCCTGTAATGGAGTGCGCAATGCTGAAAAGACTTCTCTTCCTGTCTTACTCTTCACTGTCAGTATGATTATCCATGGGATTCACTCCCCAGTCCGTGAATAAGGATTGTCTCTGACCCGGCATCACCCTCGGGTGCTGTCTGAGCAATGTATCAGCTGGATTTCTGATTCAGGGAGTCCAATGTAACGTTGTAAGGTTCAAGGTTCCCTGAAGGAATACTGTCAACAACCACTCCACATGCAGGATCTTACATGCCTGATTGGAAGTGAGCCTGTTCATATTCCCCGTCCAAATATCATGGAGGAGAACGTCGTTAATATCGTTTCTATCAGTGGTGAGAATCACCCATCCGTACGGCTCCCGATACTCACGGAAGACTAATTGGAATAATCAAAATGTACATTATCAATCAGCCATTTATCGTGTTCTTGCACCAGCACAAAACGGCCTTCATAACTGAAACCGAACAGGATAAGTTCGCTGATTACATGCGCACTGTTTCCATCCTCCGAAATTTCATGAATACGATACTCGAGATTCGACATATGCCATAGTATGCTCTCCATTTCTTCCCTCTGTTCATCGGTAATGGAACTCCGCTGGGACGATGTCAGATACTCCTGCATCCTGTTGAAATTCCCGCCTTTCATGGCATTCAGATATCCATCAACAACCATACCGGGGTCCATTTGCCGGATGTCAGAAACACTGTTTGTTCCTGTATCCACATAAACCCGAAAATAGGAATTCGGAAAGGCATTATCATAACCTACGGAATCAATCCATTCGCTGAAGTCACTTCTATACTCGATCCCTGCCAGTGAAGGTATGACATTAGATTCCGCAATCACATCGAAGAAAATCCCGTTTTCGCACAGTCCCGGAATTCCTTTACTGTTGTAGTTGTAATACCTGTCCTCCGGCAGAATCATCCAGGAACTGCCACCGTGATAGAGTACGAAATCGTTGGAGCCTCCCTGCGCTTCGGTCAAGTAAGAGGAGTTTATCCAGGCTATACTCCCAAGATCATCGTTCATCCACTTCTCGATATTGGAGGCCGAATAAACGCTGCTCACTATAAGCAGATAATCCCCTTCAATCCAGTCCGAGCAGTTCCAAATACCGGAAGTTGACGTGCAGTATTTCACGCCGGTTTCCAGATCAAATACGTAAACCGGCCCCCTGCTTGTACCGGTACCATCACCTCCCACCGCATAGTACCTCCCGGAGGGGCTGAGTTGGCTGATACACACGGCGTTATCAAATACCTCATAATTCAAACCCCATTCTCCTGTAAAAACGTATGCTAAGTCATACCGTCTTTCACGATACTCAAGACGTGCAATTGCGACCCCGTCACGCCTGTAAATGATCTCATCCTCACCGGGGTTCTCCATGCGCTGTACCTCTTTATCGGTTATATCGGTTATACCGGTTATACCGGGTACACTGGGTATGCCGAAGGCTGAGGAGCAGGGATGAGTAATACCAACATCCAGCTGGTAAGAATCGGGAAGCGGTGGGATATCTCCGGGTACCCCTGCATACTGTGCTGCAGCGGGAAAGGGCGCGATAAACATTGCCAGGAGAGATAGTGAAGAGATACTTCTCTTCAATTGAATATCCATATTTAACCCCTCTCTATCACCGGCCTTGGAGGATCATCAAGAAGGTCAAGGGTTTCGTGAACGGGATATGCTTTTCTCCAGAACCTGATCAGCGCCTTTGATGGATCAGCTTCCGGAACCGGTTCATCCTTTACAAAGGGGTCGTAGAATTTTTCTTTGAGAAGATTCCGCCAGCCCTCGGCGCTGTTCACATCGTACTTCGTTCTTTTCTCGGCTGGCACTCTGGGCCAGAAAACATTGTTCCAGAACAGAAGGTATCTGGGATCAGCGAAAACTTCATCCCAGGTAATGCCCATGAATTCAGCCATGAACCTGTGACTGTTTCTGAGTTTCCCAACGAGATCATCAATGGGTCCGAAAGCCTCTATTGCCTGAGCGCAGGCGGGAAGAAGGCCGATAACCTCAATGTAAAGGGCATCCCATTCGTGCTCTACGTTTGAGAGTTCCGCCATGAGCGTGCCCTGGAATTCAAGCTCGGCAATAGTCTGTACCTCCGCATATGTCTTCATTACAAGTTTCTGCTGATAATCAACAGTCGGTGAATGAATATCTTCAGCCTGCGCAAGGGTCTCCTTTGCAGCCTCAAGAAGCGGCTCCCTGCTCATCTCAAAAAGAACTCCGTCCTCAACCATCAGAGTATTGAAGTGAACGGCATTCTCAGCCTGTTCTTCAAGTTCAAATATCCTGCTGTAAAACCTGCCCTGCTTTTCCCTCGCAACGTGATCCATGGAATCGTAAGCCATGTGGTAACCGGCGGCAGCAATACTCGCGGGAGGGATTTCTCCGTCCGAAGCGGAATCTCCCTCAGTAGCAATTGAAGCCTGCTCCTCCGGGGGCAGTGCAGGCTCGGCAGCGAGTTCCCCCATAAGGGCGGCCACTTCCGCGAAACAGGGATCCATGCTA